>NZ_RZSR01000182.1:0-7981 GCF_004023265.1 Mesorhizobium sp. M1A.F.Ca.IN.020.06.1.1 | reverse complement strand
GTCCTGAGCTTCTCGCCGACGCCCTCCAGGGATGGCAGCCATTCGCTCACGAGACTGGCCTTGTAGCCGTTCCGGTAAAAGGCGGCCACGCCGCAGGCCAGGCGTCCGTCATGATCTCCCCAGGCGATGCCCTTGCCGGTGCGGAAAGCCTCTACGGCCTTCTCTTCGTCGGCCCACATCGAAGCGGGCACCGCCCAAGCGTTGGGAATGAAGACGGCGCTGTCCTCGTCGGCGAGCACGACTTCCTGTTCGGGTGTCAACTCGTAGGTGTCGCTGACCGGGTGGTAGACGATATAGCCGCCCGCCACTTGGGAATTGAGCCATTCGCGTACGTAACGTTCGGCACAGCCGGCCCGCCCCGCGAGCGCGCGGGCACTGAGGGGTCCGAGGCCCGCCATGGCCTTGTAAAGACCGAGACGGTGGCCGAGGCTGATCATGACTCCGCCGTAGCCGGCCGAAATATCACCGATCGCTCGCGCGACGAGCGCATCGAGTTTTGCCGGATCGATCTTATGGTTGTGGGTATGCTCCATGTCCAAGTCTCCTGTCCAAGCGCTCGGGCAATCCCGAGGCAGCGGCTGAATCGCAGGAACAGGGAAGAAACGGGAGAGCGCGACTCTCCAGAATCGGGCCATTTGTGCCACTGGCCCGTCGTCAGGAGAGAAACTGGCGGCCGCGCGCGCCGGGCGCTATGGTTGCGGCACCTGCGACATGGATTAGCCGACATGCATCGTCACTTCACCACTGCCGCATCCGAGCCGCTTCACGTGAGTCTGGTGGCCATTCCAGAGGCCGTGGTGTCCACGTTGTCGGGCATCTTCGACGTGATGAATGCCTTCAAAATAATGCCGCTGCCGGGCAGCGAGCCGCGCCAGGCTCCGCCCTTCGAGATTGAGATCGTCGGCCTAGAAACGGGCGCTCTGGAACTGGCCAGCCGCGTGCCGGTCATGGTTCAGCGAAGTGTGGCGGAGGTGGATATGACCGACATCGTCATTGTTCCTTCGATCCTGCTTGGGCCGAACGGCTGGCGAAAGGACCTGCATCCGGAACTGATCGAGTGGTTCCGCGCCATGCATGGCCGCGGCGCGCTCTTGTGCTCGGCGTGCTCAGGCATCTTCCTGCTTGCCGAAACCGGTCTGTTCGATGGCGTGGACGCGACCGTGCATTATGGCTACGCCGGCGACTTCGGCCGGACGTTTCCACAAGTGCCTATCCACCCGGATCGTGTGCTGGTGGTGTCGGGCAAGCGAGAGGAGCTCATCTCCTCGGGTGCTTCCATGACCTGGCATGATCTGGTGTTGTACCTGATCGCCCGACACGCCGGCGCGACCGCAGCCCAGGCCGTGGCGCGCTCATTCGCGCTGCAGTGGCATCAGGAACGGTCTTGCGCCCTACATCATCTTTGAGGGTCGCAAGGATCATGGCGATCTTGCCGTTCAGGCGGCGCAGGACTTGATCGCCACCCGATTTTCGGTCGCCAATCCCATAGAAGAGATGATCCGCTGCGCCCAGCTCACGGAGCGCACCTTCAAACGCCGTTTCACGAGTGCGACCGGCCTGAGCCCGATCGCCTATGTACAGCGCTTGAGGATCGAGGACGCCAAGCGCCGACTGGAGCGCACCGACGCGTCAATCGACGACGTCAGCTGGCAGGTCGGGTACGAAGAGCCTGCGTTCTTCCGTCGCTTGTTCAAACGTGTGACGGGGCTGGCGCCCGGCGCATACCGCAAGCGGTTCAAGATCCCCGCCTATGCGCAAAGGCATTTGCCCGACGAGAGCGTCGAACTCCGGCTGGGAAATAGCCAGCGGCAGACCTAAGCCGGGCCGACGCTGCGATATCCGCCCGGCAGGCCGCTCGGGTACGCTTCCTCCGCGAGCGTGTTGACATCCGACGAAGACAAGCAGTAGTTTTTTGCGTAATCGGTTACGTAACCGATTACGCCCATTCAGGAGGAGGAAAGTATGAGCAAGGTTTCAAATACCCGCAGGCTCGACCTGGGATCGTTCTCGCGTCGTCGGTTCCTCAAGACAAGCGCGCTGGCGGCCGGCGCGCTTGCGCTGCCGTTCGGTCCGGCGTTTGCGGCCGACAAGCCGAAGGTAGGCCTGGTCATGAAGTCTTTGGCCAACGAGTTCTTCAAGCAGATGCAGGCCGGCGCGGAGGACTATGCGGCCAAGAACAAGGACAAGTTCGATTTCGCCGCCGTCGGCATGAAGGACGAGCGCGATTTCGCCGCGCAAGTCGATGCGATCGAGAACTTCATCACCCAGAACTACAAGATCATCGTCGTGGCGCCGGCCGATTCGAAGGCGATGGTCACGCCGATCGCCAAGGCGCTGAAGGCCGGCATCAAGGTCATCAACATCGACGTCGCGCTCGACGATGAGGCCAAGAAGAAGGCCGGCATCGACCTTGCCTTCTTCGGGCCGGACAACCGCGCCGGCGAGCTTGGCGCCGGCGACGCGCTCGGCAAGGCGCTGGGCAAGGGCGGCAAGGTCGTCATCCTCGAAGGCAATCCGGAAGCCGACAACGCCAAGCAGCGCAAGCTCGGCTTCGACGATTCGGTGAAGGAGCACGGCCTCGACCTGCTCGATTCGAAGACCGCGCATTGGGAGACCGAGGAAGCCAACACGCTGATGACCAACTTCCTCACCCAGCACCCGGACATCCAGGGCGTGATGGCGGCGAACGACTCGATGGCGCTCGGCGTGGTCAAGGCGATCGACGCGGCCGGCAAGTCGGGTCAGATCAAGGTGGTCGGCTTCGACAACATTCCGGCCGTCGGCCCGCTGCTCAAGGAAGGCAAGATGCTCGCCACGGTCGAGCAGTATGGCGCGCAGATGGCGGCCATGGGCATCGACTACGGCCTGCGCGAGCTTGCCGGCGAGAAGTTCTCGGGCTGGGTCAAGACCGACGTCAAGCTGATCACCGCCTGAGGCGAGCACAGGCGCCGGGACTCCCTCTGGCGCCATCCATTCGCTTGTCTCATCATCGCCGCCGGCAAGCAGCCGGCGGCGATGAGCGCCATTCAGGATTGCTGCATGGACGATGGGGTTCTTTCCCTTGAAGGGGTAGGAAAAATCTTTCCCGGCGTGGTCGCGCTGAGCGACGTCTCGCTGTCGATCGCGCGCGGCGAGACGCATATCGTCCTCGGCGAGAACGGCGCCGGCAAATCGACGCTGATCAAGCTCTTGGCCGGCATTTACCAGCCGGACAGCGGGACGATCGCCTTCAACGGCCAGCCCTATCAGCCGAAGACGCCGCATGACGCGCAGCTAAGCGGCATCCGCATCGTGCACCAGGAGCTGAACCTACTGCCCTATCTCAGCATCGCCGAGAACCTGATGCTGGAAAACCTGCCGCGCCGCGCCTTCGGCATCGTCGACCGCAAGGCGCTCAACCGGCGCGCCGTCGCGCTGCTCAAGGAAGTCGGGCTCGATGTCGATCCGAGGACGCGGGTCGAAGCGCTTGGCGTCGCGCAGATGCAGCTGGTCGAGATCGCCAAAGCGCTGAGCTACGACAGCAAGCTGCTGGTGCTCGACGAGCCGACGGCGACGCTGACGCCGCCGGAGATCGGGCGGCTGTTCGCTATCATCAAGCGGCTGAAGGCCAGGGGCGTCACCATCATCTACATCTCGCACCGGCTGCACGAAGTGTTCGAGATCGGCGACCGGGTGACAATCTTGCGCAACGGCAGGCTGGTCGCGACCCGCGACCTCCACGGCCTCAGCGTGCCGGATGTCGTGCGCATGATGATCGGCCGCGACATCGCCGACGAATTCGGCTTCGACGCCTCGATCGTGCCGGGCAAGGTCGCGCTCAGCGTCACCAATCTGAAGCGCAGCGCCGTGACGCCCGAAATTTCCTTCAACGTCCGCCACGGCGAGATCTTGGGCGTGGCCGGTCTGGTCGGCAGCGGCCGGACCGAAGCCATGCGGGCCCTGTTCGGCGCCGATCCGAGGCTCGACGGCGTCGTCGAGATCGACGGCAAGCCGGTGGCGATCACGGCGCCCAAGGATGCCGTGCGGCATGGGCTCAGCCTGCTTACCGAGGATCGCAAAGGCCAGGGCCTGCTGCTCGATCTGGCCGTGGACAAGAACATCACCATCACCGATCTCGGCAAGGTGTCGCGCCACGGGCTGGTCAACCGCCGGGCCGAAGCCGCGGCAGCGAACGATCTCATCGGCCAGCTGCGCGTCAAGGCAAGCTCGATCGAGCAGGCGGTGCGCAACCTCTCGGGCGGCAACCAGCAGAAGGTGGTACTGGCCAAGTGGCTGTTCCGCGGCACCTCGACGCTGATCCTCGACGAGCCGACGCGCGGCGTCGACATCGGCGCGCGGCGCGAGATCTACCAGCTTCTGTGGATGCTGGCGGCGGCTCAAAAAGGCATCATCATGGTGTCTTCCGACCTGCCCGAGCTGATGGGCATGTGCCATCGCATCATCGTCTTTTCCAAGAACAAGATCGTCGGCGAGGTGCCGCGAGCCGAATTCGACCAGGAGCGCATCCTGTCGCTCGCCTACCAGGAGTATGTGCGACCATGAGCGAGACGTCCGAAACCCTCGTGTCGGCGCCTGTTTCTCCCGGCAAGGCGAAGTTCCTGCGCGTCCTGATCCGCGACGCCGGCGTGCTTCTGGCGCTGGTGCTGATCACGCTGTTCTTCTCGCTCACAGCGCCTTACTTCGCCACGCCCGGCAACGCGCTGAAGATCTTCGTGCAGATCGCCATAAACACCGTGCTCGCCGCCGGCATGACCTTCGTCATTCTCACCGGCGGCATCGACCTTTCGGTCGGCTCGGTGCTGGCGCTCTGCACCGTGGTCGGCGCCACCGTCATGATCGACGAAAGCCTGTCGCCGGCCGTCGCGATCACTTTGGCGCTGCTCGCCTGCATGGCGACCGGTGCTGCCTGCGGCTTCCTCAACGGCTGGATCTCGACGCGCTGGAAGATCCCGTCCTTCATCGTCACGCTCGGCATGCTCAACATGGCGGCGGGCGCCGCGCGCGTGGTCAGCGACAATTCGACCATCACCGGCCTGCCGCAGAGTTTCGTCGATTTCGGCAATCTGATCATCGGCGGCTTCCTGCCGTCGATCTTTCTGGTCGCGGTGCTGGTGATCGCGGCCGGCTGGTTCGTGCTGCGCTTCACCGTGTTCGGCCGCATGATCTTCGCCGTCGGCACCAATGACGAGGCGGTGCGCCTCTCCGGCCACAATCCGGATTTCTACAAGGTCGCGGCCTTCACCATCAGCGGCCTGACGGCCGGCATCGCGGCCATGGTCTATCTGCTGCGCTTGAACATCGGCAGCCCGATCGCAGGCGTCGGCTACGAGCTCAATGCAATCGCCGCCGTCATCATCGGCGGCACCAGCCTCAGCGGCGGCAAGGGCTCGATCATCGGCACGCTGGTCGGCGCCTGCATCCTGCAGGTGCTCAGCACCGGGCTGCAGTTGCTCGGCGTCGGCGACAATTTCAAACCGATCGTGATTGGCCTTGTCATCGTGCTCGCCGTCATCCTAGACGCTTATCGGGAGAGGCTGTTGCGGAGGATCCGCTAGAGGGTCAGAGGGAACCATGACCACAATTGCCGATGTCGCGCGCTATGCGGGGGTGTCCGTCGCAACGGTCTCGCATGTGATGAACCGCACGCGCCATGTCGAGCCGGAGACGGCCGAGCGCGTGCGCGCCGCGATAACCGCCCTGCGCTACAGCCCGAACTCGCTGGCGCGGAGCCTGAGACGCGGGGAGACCAAGACCATCGGCCTGCTGCTCCCGGACAATTCCAACCCGTTCTTCGCCAGCGTGGCGCGCCAGATCGAGGATGCCGGCTTCGTGGCCGGCTATACGGTGATCCTGTGCAACTCGGATGGCAGCGCCGAGAAGGAAGAGCGCTATCTGTCGGTGTTGATGGCAAAGCAGATCGACGGGCTGATCTTCGCCGGTTCGTCCGACCATGCGCGGGTGTTCTCGCACCTGTCCGCCGCCCTGCCGGCGGTGCTGCTCGACCGCGAGATCCATTCTGTCCATGTCGATTCCGTGCTGGTCGACCACGATCACGGCGGCTATCTCGCCGGGCGCCATCTGGTCGGGCTCGGCCACAGCAAAATCGGTGTCATCGGCGGTCCGCGCGATTCGAGCTCCAGCCCGGCCCGCCTGCGCGGTTTTACCCGGGCGCTTGCGGAGGCAGGTATCGACCTGCCTGCCTCGTGGGTGGTCGATTCCGACTATCATTTCGCCGGCGGCCGCCTGGCGATGGAGCGGCTGATGGCGCAGGCGCCGGAGATCACGGCGGTGTTCGCCTGCAACGATTTGATGGCCATGGGCGCCATCACCGCGCTGCGCACGCGCGGCTTGCGGGTGCCCGACGACATGTCGCTGATCGGTTTCGACGACATCCCCTATGCGGTCACCACATGGCCGCCGCTAACGACGATCGCGCAGCCGGTCGAAAAGATCGGAACGCGGGCGGTGAGCCTGCTGCTCGAGCGCGTCGGCGAGCCGGAGGCGCCGTCGCGCCGCGAGGTGCTGGCGCCAGTGCTGGTGGAGAGGGAAAGCTGCGCGGCTTTGCAGAAGTAGCGTGTAATCTCCCCTCTTGAGGGGGAGATGTCGCCGAAGGCGACAGAGGGGGTCGGTCCGACTGGAGTCGGCCTGCTGCGGCAGATGGAGGTTGGCGCTCCACGCGAGGCGACCCCCTCTGGCCTGCCGGCCATCTCCCCCGCAAGGGGGAGATCACGCGCTCATTCCCTCACGCCGCCGGCTGCATGGCGGCCCTGAGCAGCATGCCGAACAGGTCGCGCGGCTCGTCGGGGTCGGCGAGCAGGTCGAGCTCCTCGTAGAGGCCGGTCGCCTGGAGCTGGTCGCGGACATAGCGCAGCGCGGAAAAATCCTCCGTGGCGAAGCCGACGGAATCGAACAGCGTGATCTGCTCCTTCGCCTTGCGGCCCTCGGCCTGGCCGGTCATGACCTGCCACAGCTCGGTCACCGGATGATCGGCCTCAAGCTGCTGGATCTCGCCCTCGATGCGCGTCTGCGGCGGAAACTCGACGAAAATGTCGGAGCGCAACAGGATATCGCGGTGCAGCTCGGTCTTGCCGGGACAGTCGCCGCCGACGGCGTTGATGTGGACGCCGGAGCCGACCATGTTGTCGGTGAGGATGGTGGCGTACTGCTTGTCGGCGGTCACCGTGGTGATGATGTCGACGCCTTCCACCGCGTCCTGCCCGGTCGAACAGATGGTGATGTCGAAGCCCTTGCCGGCGAGGTTGCGGGCGCATTTTTCGGAAGCAGAGCGGTCGATGTCGTAGAGCCGCAGCCGGTCGATGCCGAGCAGCGCCTTGAACGCGACGGCCTGGAACTCGGACTGGGCGCCGTTGCCGATGATGGCCATGGCGCGCGACCCTTTCGGTGCCAGATATTTGGCGGCAACCGCCGAGGTCGCGGCGGTGCGCAGCGCCGTCAGGATCGTCATCTCGGTCAAGAGCATCGGATAGCCGGAGCCGACATCGGCGAGCACGCCGAAGGCGGTGACGGTCTGGCGGCCTTCGCGCATGTTCTTCGGGTGGCCGTTGACATATTTGAAGCCGTAGAGGCGGCCGTCGCTGGTCGGCATCAGCTCGATGACGCCGTCATGGCTGTGCGAGGCGACGCGCGGCGTCTTGTCGAACAGCTCCCAGCGGCGGAAATCCTCCTCGATATAGCCGGCAAGCTCGGTGAGGAAGCGCTCGAGGCCGATGGCGAGCACAAGCTTCATCATGCGGTCGACGCTGACGAAGGGGACGATGGCAAGGCGGGACGGCTGGGTCATGATCAGAGGCTTCCGGAATGGCTGCGGGTCGGGCGGTCCATGATGCGGCGGCCCATCAGGCTTGCGGCAAGATCAGAGTTCGACCAGATCCAGGCTGGTCACCCCAGTCGTGCAGCATCTCCATGGCCAAAGTGCCTCGCGGAAGGTCGCGCCGTCCGGCCTGGTTTGCTACAGTTCGCC
>NZ_RZSR01001821.1:0-434 GCF_004023265.1 Mesorhizobium sp. M1A.F.Ca.IN.020.06.1.1 | reverse complement strand
CCGCCAAGGCTCCTGCCGGTGCGCCCGCAGGCGCTCCTGCCCCCGCGCCGAAGCCGATGTCAGACGATCAGGTGCTGAAGCTGTTCGCGGAAGGCTCTTACGAACTCGTTCCGCACGACAATATGCGCAAGACCATTGCGCGCCGGCTGGTCGAGGCCAAGAGCACCATTCCGCATTTCTATCTGACGCTCGACTGCGAGCTCGATGCGCTGCTCGCGCTGCGCACGCAGCTCAACGCCGCGGCCCCAATGCGGAAAACCGAGAAGGGCGAGGTCCCGGCCTACAAGCTCTCGGTCAACGACATGGTGATCAAGGCGATGGCGATGGCGCTGATGGCGGTGCCGGACGCCAACGCCTCCTGGACCGAAAACGCCATGGTCAAGCACAAGCACGCCGATGTCGGCGTCGCCGTGTCGATACCCGGCGGCCTGATC
>NZ_RZSR01001820.1:0-434 GCF_004023265.1 Mesorhizobium sp. M1A.F.Ca.IN.020.06.1.1 | reverse complement strand
GGCAATATCGGCCACATGTCGGCCTTCATGGCGCAGTCCGGTAATCTGGTGGTGCTGGGCGATGCCGGCGACGCCCTGGGCGATTCCATCTATGAGGCGCGGCTCTTCGTGCGCGGCAAGGTCGAAAGCCTGGGTGCCGACTGCATCGCCAAGGAGATGCGGCCCGAGCATATCGAACTGCTGCAGGGCCTGCTCGACAAGGCCGGCGTCACCGACGTCGAAGCTTCGGAGTTCAAGCGCTACGGCTCGGCCCGGAAGCTCTACAATTTCAATATCGACAACGCCGACGCGTATTGAGGCAAGATGACCTACCGCAACCCGCCGACGACGCCACGCAAGTCCGCGACCTTCGACGACTACACGCTTTCCGAAATACGCCGCGCGGCCGCGACCGGCATCTATGACATCCGCGGCGCCGGCGCCAAGCGCAAGCT
>NZ_RZSR01001819.1:0-436 GCF_004023265.1 Mesorhizobium sp. M1A.F.Ca.IN.020.06.1.1 | reverse complement strand
ATGTGCTCCTGATCGGCCATGCCGGCCATCCGGAAGTGATCGGCACGATGGGCCAGTTGCCGGAAGGAGCCGTGACCCTTATCGAGACCGAGGCGGATGCGGCAAGCTTCGTGCCGGCAGACCCGGCGGCGCTTGGCTTTGTCACCCAGACGACGCTGTCGGTCGAGGACACCGCCGGCATCATCCGGGCGCTGCAAGAGCGTTTCCCCGAGCTTCACGCCCCGGCCGCCGAATCCATCTGCTACGCCACTACCAACCGACAGGAGGCGGTGAAGGAGACGGCCGCCGGCGCCGACCTTTTCCTCGTCGTCGGCGCGCCGAACTCGTCCAACTCGCGGCGTCTTGTCGAAGTGGCGGAGCGCGCGGGCGCCGCGATGTCGCTTCTCGTGCAGCGCGCCTCCGAAATTCCGTGGGATGAGATCGGCAGGATTTCGAC
>NZ_RZSR01001818.1:0-436 GCF_004023265.1 Mesorhizobium sp. M1A.F.Ca.IN.020.06.1.1 | reverse complement strand
ACATCATTCAGCGTCGATGGCGGCGATGGTGGGCGGCGGCTTGCGCGTGCGGCCGGGCGAAGTGTCGCTTGCGCATCACGGCGTGCTGTTCCTCGACGAGTTCCCGGAATTCACGCCGCAGACGTTGGACGCGCTGCGCCAGCCGCTGGAGACCGGCGACTGCGTGATCGCGCGCGCCAACCACCGCGTCACCTATCCGGCGCGCATCCAGCTGGTGGCGGCGATGAACCCGTGCCGCTGCGGCATGTCGGGCGAGCCCGGCTATCGCTGCCTGCGCGGCGAGCGCTGCCGCACCGAATACCAGGCGCGCATTTCCGGCCCGCTGCTCGACCGCATCGATCTCAGGATCGAGGTGCCGGCGGTCTCGGCAAGCGACCTGATCCGGCCGGACAAGGCCGAGACCAGCGCCGCTGTGGCGCAGCGCGTGGCGCGCGCC
>NZ_RZSR01001817.1:0-436 GCF_004023265.1 Mesorhizobium sp. M1A.F.Ca.IN.020.06.1.1 | reverse complement strand
GCACAGCGATTCCGGCGGCAATTCCGCTCTTCATGTCAAGCAACCCTCTTCCCGGCATAAAGTCGCCCGTGCGGAAATCGAGCAGCGCGCGGTGTTCGGTGGCATTGAGTGGTCGGCCCTCAAGATCCTCCAGCAGGGCGGAGAGCAGTTCATCTGGATTGAAAGCCAGAGGCGCGAGATCGCGATAATTTTCGACGGAGACAACGTCGTAATGCCCAGCCATTACAAGGGTGCGGGGACCTCGTCCGCGAATCACCGCGACGACGCTCTTCGTAATCGGATCGCCGTGGCTGTCCACCAGTCGGACGTGTTCCGGATGGTCACGGAAGTATGGAATCTCGAGCAACAGACTAGCCAGCTTGACCGCGAAGGTGGCTTCGCCCGGCGTGCCGGTCTCACTGGCCCATTCGACGAGCCTGTACGAGATCTCCTGAAC
>NZ_RZSR01001816.1:0-436 GCF_004023265.1 Mesorhizobium sp. M1A.F.Ca.IN.020.06.1.1 | reverse complement strand
GAGGAGCACGGCATTGCCGCCTGCGATGGCAGGACCGAGTTTATGGACTACGAGATTCAAGGGATCGTTGTACGGGGTAATGGCGGCGATGATGCCAAGCGGCTCACGCGTGAACCAACCCTGGCGCTGCTCTGATCCTGCATAGGCGTCGAAAGGCACGATCTCGCCGGCGTTGCGTTTTGCCTCTTCGGCCGAGAGCTTCAGCGTGTTGACGCAGCGAAGCACTTCCTTGCGGGCCTGAACAATCGTCTTTCCGGATTCGCGAACGATGGTTCCAACGAATGCATCGCGACGGCTCTCGACGATTTGTGCGGCGGATTCGAGGATGCTCGCGCGCCCATGCCTTGGCAGGTTGCGGGAAATCTCGGCCCCAAGCTGGGCGCGCGCCAGAAGTTCGCCGATTTCGTTTGCGTCCGTGGCGTCGACCGTTCCAACG
>NZ_RZSR01001815.1:0-437 GCF_004023265.1 Mesorhizobium sp. M1A.F.Ca.IN.020.06.1.1 | reverse complement strand
CAGTAAGAGAGACCGGCGGAAACGGTGATGCCGAGTTCCTTCTCGACGGTCTGTGCGAAGCGGGCCAGCACAAGCGCCGGCGGCATGCCATGCAGCCGCTCGGTACCGGCGAGGTCGAGAAAAGCTTCGTCGATCGACAGCGGCTCGACCAGCGGCGTCAGCGCCTGCATCAGCGCGCGCACCTCGCGGCTGACACCGACATATTTTTCCATGTTCGGCGCAATCACCACGGCCTCGGGACAGGCCTCGAGCGCCTTGAACATCGGCATCGCCGAGCGCACGCCCTGGATGCGGGCAATGTAGCAGGCAGTGGAGACGACGCCGCGCCTGCCGCCGCCGACGATCAGTGGCTTGTCCTTCAGCGCCGGATTGTCGCGCTTTTCGATGGCGGCATAGAAAGGGTCGCAGTCGAAGGGAGCGATGTGCAGCCGGGAGAG
>NZ_RZSR01001814.1:0-438 GCF_004023265.1 Mesorhizobium sp. M1A.F.Ca.IN.020.06.1.1 | reverse complement strand
TTGGCCCCCGACCGCCGATCTAGCCGCGAGGCGCTGCCGTTTGAGACCGAGGTCCGCCAAATCCTCATCTATATCGGCAGCGGTCGATGGCCGAAGCAGTCTTTGATCCGCCACACGAACCTGTCGTTTATCTTCGAGGTGGTCAACGCGATAGACGTTAGTGCCGAGTCGCTGGTCCAGCATGGTGACATCGGCGATGCCGTCTTTGGCATCCTTTGCCGCAATGGCAGCACTCGTGATATGGTTAGAGCCATCCTTGACCGGATCGCTCAAGCGCCATCGGAGCAACAGAAGGATGCCTTTGCGCAGTTGTTGATTTTGTCCGGATTGAGGAAGGCCAGACATCTGGTTGAGAAGGAGTACGAAAGAATGGGCCTCGTCATCAACGTCGAAGACAGCAAGATTCTTCGAGAACCCATCGACCGCGCGCACCGGGAG
>NZ_RZSR01001813.1:0-438 GCF_004023265.1 Mesorhizobium sp. M1A.F.Ca.IN.020.06.1.1 | reverse complement strand
GGTCGGCGAGGTTGCGGGTGTTGATCAGCGGCTCGCGAATGTTCGCATACCAGTTTCCCGGCAGGCTGCCGAGAAAAGCCTCCGTCGCATTGATGGTCTCGATCCGGGCACCAAAACCCTCGGCCTGGACGAGGCGGCGGACGGCCTCGGCCTTCTCCCGCAATCTGGTTTCGTTGTCGTCCAACAGCACGATGACCGGCGTGTAGTAGCCATAGGCAACAAGCTGCGACGACGCCTGGGCGATTGCATCCTCCGTCTCGGCCACCATCGCCATCGCATCCTGGTCGACCGAGCGCGATTGCGTCTGGAACAGCTGGTCGAAGAAGGGCCTGACCTTCTGCTGCCATTTCTTGCGGGTGCGCTCCAGCCGGGCGCGGGCCTCCTGGTCGTCAAGGAAGATGAAGCGCGACGACCACCGGTAGGTGAGCGGCATCAGAT
>NZ_RZSR01001812.1:0-442 GCF_004023265.1 Mesorhizobium sp. M1A.F.Ca.IN.020.06.1.1 | reverse complement strand
ATAGGAACGACATCCGGCATCGCGTCGATCATGCCAGCCCAGCTTGCCTTTAGGCGCACCGCGTCGAGCTGTGGGAACAGGCGCCTGAAATTGCGCTCGATGGAACGCAGACCAGAACGTTCGGGAGCCGGATTTAGCACCCGCATTCTTTCGAAAGGACTTTGCGAATCCGGCCCCCAGTGCCGCGGCGTCGACCAGCCATCCGGGTAGCCCGCCGGCGCAGCCGGCGAATAGCGAGAGCCGAAAGGATTGGTCATAAGCGCGGGAAGGTATTTCCTCGCATGCCGGAATGCGTCCGGGCCAAGGTGGAGCAAATGACTGCCTCCGGCAGCGAGCGTGTATCCGCCATCCTGACGGCGTCTGAAAGCAATATGCTCTCCTGCCGCGGCTCCTGCATAGACTTCAGGCATCGGCTCGGTTGCCGCGACGGTCGACCTTACAC
>NZ_RZSR01000181.1:0-8048 GCF_004023265.1 Mesorhizobium sp. M1A.F.Ca.IN.020.06.1.1 | reverse complement strand
CGCCTCGACCGCTCGACGGGAGGCTTTATTGCAGGCGGCGATGCGGCCATCGGCGAAAGCTGGCGGCTCGGGCTTCTTGCCGGTTATAGCCATACGTCCATCCATGTGGATGATCGCGCCTCCTCCGGCTCAGGCAACAATTATCACCTCGGGATCTACGCTGGCACGCAGCGTGGCCCTCACAGCTTCCGTTCCGGCCTTGCCTATACGTGGAACCGCATCGAGACCGGCAGGTCGGTGGCGTTTCCGGGCTTCTCCGACAGCCTTTCGGCCGATTACCATGCCGGCACGTTCCAGGCTTTCGGCGAACTCGGCTCTCGACTGGATACAGCTTCCGTATCTTTCGAGCCCTATGCGAACCTAGCCTATGTGAACTTCAACGCGGATGGCTTCACAGAGCATGGCGGTGCCGCTGCGCTTTCCGGAAAAGACCGGTCGAGCGACACGACATTCACCACGATAGGGCTGCGCGCCTCGACCGCTTTCCCGCTTGGTTCCGTCAATACAACCGCCCGTGGCGGTATCGGCTGGCGTCATGCGTTCGGCGATGTGGTGCCTGAAACGGCGCTTGCCTTCACAGGCGGCTCATCCTTCGCCGTGGAGGGAACGCCAATCGCAAAGAACGCTGCCGTCTTCGAAGCTGGTATCGATGTCAACCTTACCGACAAGGCAACCATCGGGCTTACCTATAAAGGTCAGCTTGCCTCGGACGCGCAGGAGCATGGCTTCAACGCCAAACTCAGTGTTCGGTTTTAATCGCCGCAAGGGAGGGCGATATGTCATGCCCGATTCCAGCAGCGAACTGACAGCCATCTCTATTGAAAGATCTTATCGCCTTGCAATGGCCGACCATCCTTCGGCCATTGCTGCTTTTGCTTTCCGGAAGGAGTGTTTCGTGAACAAAGTAATTCTAATTGCGATTTGGCAGGGTGCCTTTCTTTCGCTGCCGGGTGCAGTACGTCCGACGGCGGCAACTGGGTGAAGGACGAGACGCCGCGCAGTGCTGCCCAGCAGGACTACACTGAATGCAAGTATCAGTCGGAAATGGCGACGGCGACGATCGGAACGAATAGCCGCCCGAAAACGATGACAGATGCAATCGGGGACGGTGTCGGGGATCGTATCGTCAAGGGTATGGAACAAGGCAATCTCGTCAAGGATTGCATGAGAGCCCGCGGCTACACTCAATCCTGACAGGCAACTCATGGGCTTCCGCCGCTATCGAAGGGATTGTAAAGGACGCGTCGATCTTCGAGAAACGAGGAAGCGGCGTACGATTTCTGTCTCTGAGGGGCTGGGGTCCGACCATGACACGCCGAAGACAGGTGTACTGATACCGGTTACCCGGCGTGCGGTCTCGGCAGTGACCTTGCTGCTCTAGCGAATAAATTGCGCTACTGCCTGCTAGCCGACCCTAAGTCTGGCCTGCTTCAAATGAGGTTGATGCTCGGTCGGCCGAAGCGAATGAGCAGCCATCGCGGCAATGAAAACCTCGGGCGTTTTTAGGTAGCGCTCCAGCTTGTTCTCCCTCATGAGCACTACGAACAGAGCGCACGTTTTCGCCTGACAATTGACCGACTTGGTAGGGTTGAACTCTATGTCAGTGAAACCGGCATACCGCATTTCGCCGTCCACTCGATTTTTGAGCCATACACGGTGAGGAAAGATGGCATTGAGATAAAGCCAATCGTAGAACACGGTCGTGGGTTCTAGCGGGAACTCGAAGCCGTCGAATTTGAAGCCCACCAGTGCGCCGGATTCGCGGAGTCGTGGCTCGCGCTTCGCATCGCGCGGTTCAACCTCGTACAGATCGGTGTACGGCCCGCCACGCTCGAATACCTTACTTCCCTGAAAGGCGTTCTCCAGCGGTATCTCGCCGATGCTGGTCCTCACGCGCAGGTGAAACGCGCTAAGATGCTGGCCGGCGACTTCATCAGACTTGCTAGACACTTCTAGCAGCGGCGCATATCCGGCTTTCTTGGCGGCCTCATGCAGCGACCGTATATTCTTCTTCTTCTGAACCTCAGCGAAGCCACCGGCCCACGGAATTTCGAAATCCAATCGCCTGACGTAACCTTCGTCCTCGGTTGCAGGGATAAAGACTGGTCTCTCAGCCATTCTAAATGTTCCTTATTAAGCCCAGCAGAATGACATGGGGAACCAACACCTCGTATTTCTCCGCCTGAGTGAGACGCGCCTTAATCGCCGAATCCTTCCAGTCCGTTCGGGTGTAAAGTATCTCAAAATCGATTAGCGGTTCAGCCTCTCCGATAGGAATCGATTCGACGCCAGCTTTGTTCGCGACATCGTTGGTAAAACGAACACCCGTGAACTGCATTACCGAGGAATGTATTTGCAGAAAGATCGTGTCCGTAATCCTCCCATCCTGCCGGGCAACGTACTCCATCGGATGGGTGCTACGAAAGCAAAGGTGGACGTAGTTGCCCATTCCCTTCAACGCGTCGGCGTCACGACTCCATTCATTGCCGCCCGGTGCCGGAACCTTGACCTTCTTCTGGTCAAGCTGCGCGAGTGGATAGAGTCCTCCCATTTCTTTAATCACCGGCAGGTTCCTCCGGTCGGTGAAGTGATAGAGCAGCGGCACCTTATCAAGAGTATCAATTGCCATGTTCCCCTCCGTCGCAGGCCGGTAGCAGCCTTGCCCCACACGGGTGGAATCTTACGGCAGTCATCGTCCGAACGCCATGATCCGAGGCGAGGTGTTCAGATTGGCGACGTTTCTCAATTGTTCTATACGATTAAAATAGAATTCTACATCGCCAACTATGGTTCGAAATCGTCGTGCACGGCAGCTCCACAACGATCATCATCCCGGATCGGACTGTGCGGGAGCTGCAATCGCAGCCGCGCGAAGGCGACCGTGTTGTCACGAGCAACGACGCGCTCCTCCTCGATGCACAGGATCTGGGCCAATTGCTGCGGGTCGGCGGCGACAAAGGCACTGTCTTCAACCGCGGCGGGCCTGGCGAAGCGGGCATTGTGAGCCGGCAGATAGGTCTGTGCGACGAAGCGGTTGGCGGCCTCGATATCAGCCATGCCGGCCAGTGCCAGTTCCCTCGGCAGTCGGTCCTGCAAGGTTGAGAACATCCGCTCGGAGCGGCCCCTGGCTCCAGGCGAATAGGCTGGAATATGTTCGATGCCGAGCCGCTCGAGCGCCCGACCGACCTGGGTCATGCGAATCTTGTCGACAGCCCCGCCCGCCTTGAGCGTCACGAAATAGTGTCTGCCACGATCGCTGTAGAGGCTTGACGGCAATCCCTTGGCGACAAAGGTCTCCAGAAGTCCCTGGAAGCTCGACGCCGTGCCTTCCTCCTCGATCAGAAAGGCCGAATAGATCGTGCTCGTCGCATCGTCCATAGTCACGATCAGATCCAGCATCGGCCCACTCGCCAGCCACTGATGACGGCTGCCGTCCTGGTGTAGCATCATCCCTTCGCACGGCTTCCTTTCCCGCTTGCGCCGGTGAGCACCGCGCCGCTTGGCCCGTTCCACCAGGCCCGCCGCGTGAAGCTGCGTCTTGATGAAGGTGTAGCCCCAGCTGAAATCGTGATCGCGCAGCAGGTGCTCGTGGAAATGCTTCACGTTCCAGCCAAGGTAGCGATGGCGATAAAGCTCCAGCATCTCCTCGATCGCCTCCACTGGCACCCGGCGCGTCGAAAGCTTGCCCAAACGCCGGTCCAGCAACCCAGCCTCCCCGGCCTCTTCGTAACGGTCGCGATAACGCCGAAATTGCCGCTCCGACATGCCCAGCAACTCGCCTGCCTCCATCATCGAGAGATCGCCGCCAGTCCAACGGCTCAATACGTCCCGAAACTTCTGTATTCTCCGTCCTGGAGCCACGCTGCCCGCTTCATCCCCAGCTTCCATTCGCTGGCGATGAAACCGGACAACTCCTGTGCTACCTAATCCGGACAAATCATGTGCTTACGACACGCCGGAGCGGAACGCTTGCCTGCGGCATCGCGGTCGGGTAATTGTTGCAGATACGTCGGCCCGAAGATCGGCATCGATTTTCGGGCCGACGCGTCGTTTCAATCGGATAGAGCGCCATTCTCGCCTCGAAGGCACGCGCGGCGCTCCACGACAAGGGGGCAACGGAGCTTTGCTGATGTCGGATTCGTCCAGGATTTGTGCGGTGGCCGCGGCCACCCTCATGGCGCTTTCCGCGTCGTTGGCAGCTCAGGAAGCCGGGCTGCCGGGCGGTGCTTCCTCGCTGAAGGAGACCTATGAGGACTGGGATCTCTCCTGCCAGGCCACGCCGACGCTGGTATGCGCGGCTACCTATCAGCAGTCGCAGCAGAACGGACGGCGCCTGCTTGCGGTCGAATTGGGCAAGGGGCAGGAGGACGGCATTGCGGGCAATCTCGTCCTGCCCTTCGGCCTGCAACTCGCCGTCGGCGCGACGCTTCAGGTCGACGATGGGCAAGCGGGCAAGCCGCTGCCCTTCTCGACCTGCCTGCCCGCCGGCTGCTTCGTGCCCCTCAGCTTCGACGCGAAAGCAGCCGCGTCGCTGCGCACGGGCACAACGCTCAAGGTCACGGTTAAGAGTCTCGACCAGAAGGATGTGCCCTTGTCGGTTTCATTGAAGGGTTTGACGGCGGCGCTGGACAGGTTGAAGGTGCTGCTCGGGGCTTAGATTGGGGGCTGGCTGGCTGATGATCTCGGTTGTCACTTTCCTTTGTTCCACTACGGCTTTTCGACATTTTGGTCAGATAATCCCCACGCGCGAGAAGCGCGCGGTCTCGGCCTGAGTGATCTCGGGCGGGCGAGTGGCGCCCGACGCTTCCGACTCCGCGGCAGCGATCCGCTCGATCGCCTTCTTCACCTTTGCACGAACATTCTCGTCGAACGTCCGTACACTGACCTTGAGGAGGGTCTCATCCGGGATTACGTCGTACTTTGTCCCCGCATTGATCGCGCCCACCTTTACAATCATCGCGGCTGTCCTGAGGGAGAGAAGAGTAATGATGCGCAGAACGTTTCTCATGGCGGGCGTGTCCCTGTCTGCCGTAGCGGTCGGCAAGTCCTTAGCCGCGTCGGTATTCCTCGACTACACACAGGAGCAACTGGATACGGCGTATGACCAGTCATTCTGGGCGCCGCGGATGGCGGAACTGGAGGAAGGCGATGGCATCGCCAGCGCCGAGGTCCGGCGCGCGATGCCGCCGCGTCCGGCAAAATACGGTCCAGATGCCAGAGATCTCATCGATGTGTTCGCGCCTGGGATGCCAAGGCCGCCCCGGTCCTGGTCTTCATCCATGGCGGTGCCTGGACCCGAAACACTCGCGAGGATGCATCCTATCCGGCCCCGACCTTCGTTTCGCGCGGGGCGGCCTATGCCGCGCCTGACTTCGGCAGTGTGAAAACGCTGACGCTGCGACAGATGGTCGAGAATTGCAGGCGGGCGGTGGAGTGGACGATGAAGAATGCCGCCAGTTTCGGCGGCGACCCGAACCGGGTGTATGTGGCGGGTCATTCTTCCGGCGCGCATCTGGCGGCCTGCGTCCTCATCACCGACTGGACGGAGCGCAGCCTACCGGCGGATGCCCTCAAGGGCGGCTTGCTGATGAGCGGCATGTATGATCTCTATCCGGTGATGCTTTCCTCGCGCAGCAGCTACCTGCATCTGACGGAGGGGGGAAGAGGCGGAATTCAGCCCGATGCGCCATCTCGACCGGATCACCTGCCCGATTGCCGTCGTGTCAGCCGACCAGGACAGTCCGGAGTTCAAGCGCCAGTCCGATGTGTTCGGTGAAGCGCTGCGCGGCATGGGGAGATTGGCCAGTCGAACGATAGCCTTCAACGCCAACCACTTCCAGGAACCCGAGCATCTGAAAGACCCCGACACTGAAGTCAGCCAGGCGGCGTTCAAGCTGATGGGGATCTGACACGGATGTGTTGCAAACTCTTCAGCTAATGGGATTGTTAGTTTCGTACAAAACGATGCACTTTCTCAATCTTAGAGGGTGTTTGGGAATTAAGTATTTCGGCGTTCGAGCGCGTTGCGCCGCGCTCATGGCACCCGTTGAGATGGGCATGAAAGTGAGTTCGACCGCTGGACAGTTGCCGACTTCGTCAGGTATTGGCCCTGCGACCGGTTGATCTGCGATATTTCCAAAATTCGCAGAAGTTGGTCGAGACGAAACTGTCGCCCCGGCTTGACCACGCGCCCGGCAGACCGAGTTACAAAGTTGCCGAGGCAGTTTGATGTGCGTTCCTGCATCACTGCACGGGACACGACCTGACGGGAGACTATGATGCGTAGCCAGAAAGAAAAGATGCTCGCAGGCGAGTTTTACAATGCGGCGGATCCGGAGATCCAAGCTGACCTGTTGGCCACCGGGGCTTGGCTCAAGCGGTACAATGATACGCTGGGGCAGACCACGGAGCATTGGCATGAGCTTTTGTCCGAGCGGCTGGGAGAGGTTGGGCGCGGAACGGTCATCCGTCCGCCCTTTTTTTGCGACTACGGATTCAATATCCGCATTGGCGCCAATGCCTACATCAACTTCAACTGCGTTATTCTTGACGTGGTAGAGGTCAAAATCGGGCAAGGAACGGCAATTGGGCCTGCCGTGCAGATTTATACCGCCGATCATCCACATGATGCCGAGCAGCGACAGGCCGGCCTGCAGGTCGGGCGTCCTGTTCGCATTGGCAGCCGTGTCTGGATCGGCGGTGGAGCAATCATTCTGCCTGGCGTCACGATTGGCGATAATGCGGTCGTAGGCGCTGGCAGCGTGGTCACACGCGATGTTCCCGCCGGGGCAAAGGTAGTGGGAATTCCTGCTCGCGTCGCCAACCCACATAAACAGGCATAATCAACCTCCTTGACCCTGGAGGTGCATGCGAACTGTCGAAACTGTGCCAAATTTCTGCCGAAGCCATTGAGCGCTGCATATCTTGTCGCGGTTCGGCTCGGGCGCTTCAGTTCTTTTGCCACGGGTGTCACAAAATCATGTGCGTAATGCCGCCGCAACGTGCTCACGTCCCGCAGCAGCGGGCCCTTTCACATGGCCCAACGAATTCAGAGCCTCCGTTGTGCTGCCAGTAGCATTACTGCTCAGATGTATTCCCAACTGAGTTTTCGCCCTTGGAGGCAAGCGACTCACCAGCAATCGCCGGCCATTAATCCTGGCTAGCATCGACCCCGACGAGGCGAGCCGCGGCGTTGCCGATCGGCATGTCGATGACCGTGATTGCGCCTTCGGCAAGGAAACGACGTTCGTTTCTGGTCAGCGTAGCCGAATCGATCACCGCAAAATGTGGGCCAGTGGAGCGCTTCATCATCTGTCTGGCATATGTGCGCAGCATCTGATCGTTGAAGCGACAGCCAACGAAGAAAAAGCCCCGGTTGACGCGCCGTTGCTTCACCACGTCCGGGATCGGCGTCTGGATATCAATTTCGGTTAGGACTTCGACGTAATCGGAATCAGCCACGAGGAAGTTTGCGGCCGGCCTGACGCTGCCGTGCGGCGCATAGAGCACCGTCCTTGCCACTTGTTCGGCGTCGAGTTCTGTTCCTGACAAATCGTAAGTTCTCGTCCAGATGTTACCAATTCCGGTCGCTCGCGTGGTTCCTTGTATCTCGACAACGTCTGTTTGGCCGGCCTCTGCAAGGGCTGCCCGCATGGCGCCATCGTACCAGCTGTCGATGATGACAGACAGTTGAAGGGTTGCGAGCCAGGCGTGAAGAACGGTCGGCTCGGCGGGGGCTGCGAATATCTCCGCCATCCACGCTTGAAGAGTCCGACGATGTCGGCGCTGCTCGATAAACTGCGCGACCGACCACATATTGGTGCGAATCCTGGAAGGGGCAGGCGCCCGCTTGTTGAGCGCCGCGGCGACATCTTCAGGGGTGCAAGGTGCAGGTGATTCCGGCGTGTTAAGCTGCAGAAGACCAGGACCGAGATAGGGGATCACTCGATCGGCCTTGAGAGCGCCCTTCAGCAGGTCAATCAGCTTTTTGGCAAAACTGCCCCGGACGACGACGAGATGGTCCCAGCTCAGCATCGTGTTCATACGCG
>NZ_RZSR01001811.1:0-443 GCF_004023265.1 Mesorhizobium sp. M1A.F.Ca.IN.020.06.1.1 | reverse complement strand
GGCGTTCGATGTCCTTGCCGATGTCAGCCAAGCCGCATCCCCAGGCCCGTGACGCGGCTGATCGGATCAGCGCAGCTGATCGAATCGTCAGCGCTCACGCGCAAATTCAAAACCTTAGGCGACGCAGCGCCCGTTGCCGAACCACCCTGTCCCCGAATCAAACTGCCGGAACCTCGCGGTCCCGGCAGCATTGCATCGCTTCGGTCGGCCGGCCAGAGTGATCTGCCCCGGCCCTCCCGTCTTTACTGGTTCAGCACAGCCTTGTCCGGGTTCGGCGGGAAGGCCGGATCGGTCTTTTGGCCGCGCAGCAGCTGTTCGGCATAGATCAGCTGCAGGTCGTCCTTCGGCTCCGGCGGCACATAGGCGGCCGAGCCCGAGCCGGTCGAGCTCTCGTCGGCCCCCTTGATGTGGCCCTTGAGGTCCGATTCGCCGCGGGTCAGGTC
>NZ_RZSR01001810.1:0-445 GCF_004023265.1 Mesorhizobium sp. M1A.F.Ca.IN.020.06.1.1 | reverse complement strand
TCGCTGCCCTTGCCGACGGACTTGCCCAGCCGGAGTGTCGGGCTCGCGCCCTGGCAGCACTATTGCCTTAGCAGGTAAGACTGTCCGAATCCGCCCCTGCAACAGCAGTTCGAAATCCTCGCCGCCCGGTTTACGTCGCATCTGGCCGCTCTGCGCGTTAATAGAACGGTCAGGAACAAGTGGAAAGCCCCTCTCTGAGCAGACGCCGTGAATGCACATATCGCGCCTCCCTGGCTTTGAGGGCGTCATGGCGGCGCCTTCAGGGGTAACAGCTGAACAGCCTTGCGCCGTGCGACGCCGAGCTTCTTGAGTTCGACCGTAAGATCGGCACAGTTCGATTCGATGCGCCGTCTCGTTGTTTGACGCCGTTGCTACTCAAGAGCTTGTGCTTAACCGCATCGTCGGTTAGCTCCCTTGGCAAAGCCAGCTCAATCCAACCGCCACT
>NZ_RZSR01001809.1:0-445 GCF_004023265.1 Mesorhizobium sp. M1A.F.Ca.IN.020.06.1.1 | reverse complement strand
GATGGTGGGTTGCGCGTCGCCGTCCGTGTCCATGGCAGGCCCGTTCGCAGCCGGAGAGACTGGCTCCGACGGTGTCGCCGAAGCCATCGGCGCGGGCCGGGCTGGCGCGGACGGAGTCGCCGGAGCAGGCGCCGGTTCGGCTGGCGCCGCGGCCGCGGGTATTTCGGGTGCGGATGGCTGAAAGGCGGCCTGTGGCGTTGGATCGTCCTTCGACGGCTCGGCCTGCCTGACGGCACGCGTCGGCGCGCTCTCGGGCTTCGCAGTGCCCGTGTCGGGCTTGGGTGTGATGACATCGAGCGAGGCGGTTTCGACCGATTGGGTGGAGACCATCGGCGCGACGTCGTTGCTGGCGACCGGCGCGGGGTCGGAGAAGAAGGCCTTGCCGAGCTGCAGGCCGGCCAGTGCCATCATGATCGCGGCCGCCGCCATCAGGATGGGCTTCCGC
>NZ_RZSR01001808.1:0-447 GCF_004023265.1 Mesorhizobium sp. M1A.F.Ca.IN.020.06.1.1 | reverse complement strand
GTTTTCTCGCCTTCAGTGAAATTCACCCCGACTATTACCAGATCCCGGTCGCCGACCGTCAGGCCCTGCTGCGCGCCGAAGCGCAGGAGGCGGACGACGAAGAGGACGAGGAGGCCGAGACCGGCGAGGAACAGCAGGCGCGCGATCGCGGCGGCCGCCGCAACCGCCGGCGCGGCGGCAAGAACCGCGACCGGGCCGAGCAAAAGCGCGGTTCCGATGCTGCCGGTGCCGACGAAGGCGGCGAAAGCGCCGATGAGGTCGCAGCTTCCAGCGCTTCCGCTGATGAGCCCGGCGATGCGGCCGATACCTCGACCGAAGCCACCGAAGGCTCCGAAACCGTTGAGACCGTAGCCGAGGCAGCCGGCGAAGAGGAGAACAAGGCCCCCGAAGCCGGCAGCGACACCGAAGACGCCGATGCGACCGACAGCGAGAATCGCCAGCCTTCCG
>NZ_RZSR01001807.1:0-450 GCF_004023265.1 Mesorhizobium sp. M1A.F.Ca.IN.020.06.1.1 | reverse complement strand
CGTCTTGCCCTTGCGCGTCGCAATGTCCGGTGGCGTAAGAGTCTTGGCTTGCCCCGTCGCGCTCATGACATCTCCTTCCCCTGCGTTACCGCCCGCGGCGTCGCGTTTGGCACATTTTTGTGCAGGTGCGAAGACTAAATTGGGGTAGCGCGTCAGTTGACGCGCCGACCGTTATTGGTGAGAACAAAATTCAATCGGTTCAGCTACTTTTCGGCTCCGCCCAGGCACGTCAGGGACGATGGACGATCGCGCAAAAAGGATCAGGAAAGGGAGGTCCCGAGGCAAGGCCGACACAGCCAAGGTCGACCTGACCGCCGTCGTCGTCGCGGTGAGCGAGAATGAGCCCTGCGTGCTGACCATCGGACAGGGAGACACCTTGCCTTCCGGCCCGCTTGCGCTTGAGCACCGATCGCTGCAGTCCGGTCTGCGGGCATGGGTGGAGGAGCAGAC
>NZ_RZSR01001806.1:0-450 GCF_004023265.1 Mesorhizobium sp. M1A.F.Ca.IN.020.06.1.1 | reverse complement strand
GGCTAGCGCGAGTTCGGCAGGCACCGCCGAACGGTCGGCGAGGATCGCCTCGGCCAGCGGCCCCAGTCCACGTTCCCTGGCGATCTCGGCCTTGGTGCGGCGCTTCGGCTTGTATGGCAAGTAGATGTCTTCGAGCTCGGCCTTGGTGGTCGCCGCCGCGATTTTTGCCTCGAGGTCCTCGGTCAGCTTGCCCTGCTCACGGATCGAACCGAGGATGGTGTCGCGGCGCGCATCGAGCTCGCGCAGATAGGCAAGCCGCTCGGAAAGGTCGCGCAACTGCGTGTCGTCGAGGCCGCCGGTGACCTCCTTGCGGTAGCGCGCCACGAAAGGCACCGTTGCGCCCTCGTCCAGCAGCCCGATTGCGGCTGCCGCCTGCTCCGGCCGCGAGCCGATCTCGGCCGCGATGATTGCTGCGATGCGCTTGATGTCCGATGCCATGCTGGTTCCTGC
>NZ_RZSR01001805.1:0-452 GCF_004023265.1 Mesorhizobium sp. M1A.F.Ca.IN.020.06.1.1 | reverse complement strand
TCTCAGCATCGTCAGCCCGATCATTGTGGTCATTTTGACCAAATGCAGCGGATGAGCCCCGCGGCAACCATCGACCCGTTTTGCGTTTCTGGAACCATGTGGCGCCTCGCAATTTCCTTCTAGAGGAGAAAGCCCCATGCTCAGATTGCTTGTCACCATCGGTGCCGCCTATGCCGCCTTTAAGCTTGGCCGCCAAGTCGGCCGACTCGAAGCACAGTATTTTCCCGCTGCCGCCCGCCGATTACGAGCGGCGGCCGAGACAGCAACTACGAGACTAGCTGCCTATAGACCGCCAGTTCCTGCGGCATCGCCACACCATCAGCGCGCGGGTGCCAACACACGCAGCCGGCCAAGAGCGGCTCGACAGGCGCGCCGGCTTCCTCGAGCAGATCGGCGAGCCGAATAAATTCCGGCCACGCGCTCGACGGCTGTTGCGGCTCGCTGGCGATATA
>NZ_RZSR01001804.1:0-453 GCF_004023265.1 Mesorhizobium sp. M1A.F.Ca.IN.020.06.1.1 | reverse complement strand
GATCTGGAAGACGCCTACATCCTGCTGCACGAGAAGAAGCTCTCCAACCTGCAGGCCATGCTGCCGGTCCTGGAAGCCGTCGTTCAGACCTCGAAGCCGCTGCTCATCATCTCGGAAGACGTCGAAGGCGAGGCTCTGGCCACGCTGGTCGTCAACAAGCTGCGCGGCGGCCTGAAGATCGCCGCCGTCAAGGCTCCGGGCTTCGGCGACCGCCGCAAGGCCATGCTGGAAGACATCGCCATCCTGACCGGTGGCCAGGTCATCTCGGAAGACCTCGGCATCAAGCTTGAGAATGTCGGCCTCAACATGCTCGGCCGCGCCAAGAAGGTGTCGATCTCCAAGGAGAACACCACCATCGTCGACGGCGCCGGCAAGAAGGCCGAGATCCAGGGCCGCGTTGCCCAGATCAAGCAGCAGATCGAGGAGACCACCTCGGACTACGACAAGGAGAAG
>NZ_RZSR01001803.1:0-454 GCF_004023265.1 Mesorhizobium sp. M1A.F.Ca.IN.020.06.1.1 | reverse complement strand
AGATCGTTCCGCGTCGTGTCCAGCCAATTGCGTATGCCGTGAAAATCGAGCCGGCCGGGCAGCGGCGGCAATGCCGCATTGTCAGGTCCGGAAAGCGCCTTGAATACTTCGGGTGTCGAAACGGCGACGCCCGGGTTGACGAGGACCAGCGCAAGCGCCGGAAACTCCGTCAGCGGCGACAGTTCATCGCCGATGCCGCGCGCAATTAGCGGCCTTGCCTTGAGGCACATCGGGAGATCGGCGCCGAGCGTCAGCCCGATCCGCGCCAGCCCCGCCTCCCCGATGTCGAGCTCCCAGAGGCGCGAAAGGCCGTTGAGCGCCGCCGCCGCGTCGCTCGAGCCGCCGCCGACGCCGGAAGCGACCGGCAGGTTCTTCTCCAGCCGGATGGCGACTGGTGGCGCCTGTTGCGCGCCGGCTTCCCGCCGCAACGCGTCGCGCGCTTTGAGTACCAGAT
>NZ_RZSR01001802.1:0-457 GCF_004023265.1 Mesorhizobium sp. M1A.F.Ca.IN.020.06.1.1 | reverse complement strand
TCCTTGAGGGCGTTGGGGTCGAACACCCGCCTCGGCCGGAACCGGCGCCGGCGCGGGATCCGCTGATCTACGACCCGGATTGGGACGAGCAAGCCCGGTTCGAGGAGTGGCGCGCCACGCTTGATCGTACAGCGGGGCTTCCGCCGGTGCTCGCGGCGGCGGTCCTTTGGGACGCCTGGGAAGAGGTCAGCCCGCTGCAGCACCAGTCCTGGCTCGGCGCTCTCCTGGTCGAAGCCATGCTGCGGCAGCGGCGGAAGACCACGGCTCACCTGCTCGCTCTCAATACGGGCCTGCGTGTCGTCGCTCGCGAACGCCGGCGCCATCGCGACAGGACAAAGCGGCTGCTGGCTGTTCTCGACGCGGTTTCGGAGGCCGCCGCACTCGGCTTGAAGGAGCACGACCGTCTCGCGATGGCGAGGGAACAGATGCTGCGACGCCTGAAGGGGCGGCGCGGTCA
>NZ_RZSR01000017.1:0-17571 GCF_004023265.1 Mesorhizobium sp. M1A.F.Ca.IN.020.06.1.1 | reverse complement strand
GCTCGACATCATCGACACGCATTTCGGCCTGATCCTCGCCTATGTTGCGCTCAATGTGCCGTTCACCATCTGGCTGATCGACGGCTTCTTCCGCCAGGTGCCGAAGGATCTCGCCGAGGCCGCGCAAATCGACGGCTGCACGCGCTGGCAGGCCTTCTGGCAGGTCGAGTTTCCACTCGCCGGGCCAGGCATCGCGTCGGCCGGCATCTTCGCTTTCCTTACCTCCTGGAACGAATTCGCGCTCGCCTCGCAGCTGACGCGCTCGATCAATTCCAAGACGCTCCCCGTCGGGCTGCTCGACTACACCGCCGAATTCACCATTGACTGGCGCGGCATGTGCGCGCTGGCGGTGGTGATGATCATCCCGGCGCTGCTCCTTACTTTCATCGTCCAGAAGCACCTCGTCGGCGGCCTGACTTCCGGCGCGGTGAAAGGTTGATCCGATGGCGATTGTCTCGCTCAAGAAACTGACCAAGCGTTACGGCAACATGGAGATCGTGCACGGCGTCGATCTCGATGTCGCCGACCGCGAATTCATCGCGCTGGTCGGGCCGTCCGGCTGCGGCAAGTCGACCACGCTGCGCATGATCGCCGGGCTGGAAGACATCTCCGGCGGCACGATCGAGATCGGCGACCGCATCGTCAACGATCTGCCGCCGCGTTCGCGCAACATCTCGATGGTGTTCCAATCCTACGCGCTTTATCCGCACATGACGGTGCGCGAAAATCTCGGCTTCTCGCTGAAGATCGCCGGCGCGCCCAAGGAAGAGATGGACCGTCGCGTGGCCGAGGCCTCGGCCATTCTCGGCCTCGACGCGCTGCTCGAGCGCCGCCCCTCCCAGCTTTCCGGCGGCCAGCGCCAGCGCGTCGCCATGGGCCGCGCCATCGTGCGCGATCCGGACGTCTTCCTGTTCGACGAGCCGCTCAGCAATCTCGACGCCAAGCTGCGCACGCAGATGCGCACCGAGATCAAGAAGCTGCACGCCAAGGTGAAGTCCACGGTTATCTACGTTACCCACGACCAGGTCGAGGCGATGACGCTCGCCGACCGCATCGTCATCATGCGCGACGGCAACATCGAGCAGGTCGGCACGCCGGACGAGGTCTTCCAGCGGCCGGCGACGCGCTTCGTGGCGGGCTTCATCGGCTCGCCGCCGATGAACCTGCAGGAGGCGACCGTGGACGACGGCAAGATCGTCTTTTCCGGCGGACAGAGCCTGCCGCTGCCCGGCCGCTTCAAGGCCAAGGTGAACGCCGGCGACAAGGTAGTGTTCGGCCTGCGTCCCGACGACCTCTACCCCGTGGGCCACGGCCTGCATTCGGGCGATGCCGCTGACGTCCACGAGATCGAGCTGCCGGTGACGGTGATCGAGCCGCTCGGCAACGAGACGCTGGTGTTCGCCGAATTCGACCGCCGCGACTGGGTTTCGCGGATGCTGAACCCGAGGCCATTGCGGGCGGGCGATCGCGTGGCGATGAGCTTCGACCTGTCGCAGGCGCATCTCTTTTCCGCGGAAACCGGCAAATCCTTGAGGGCCTGACGATGGCGAAGATCGAGAAAGTCGAGCTTGCAATGGTTGATCTGGTGCCGAAGGTGAAGCGCACCGACGCCATCCAGAGTTTCGTCAGCCAGGAGACGCCGATCGTCACCATCACCGACGTCGACGGGGCGGTCGGCATCGGCTACAGCTACACGATCGGCACCGGCGGCTCTTCGGTGATGCGGCTTCTGGCCGACCACCTCGCGCCGCGCCTGATCGGTGAGGATGCCGACCGGATCGAGGCCATCTGGCACGATCTCGAATTCGCCACGCACGCCACCACCATCGGCGCCATCACGGCCATCGCGCTCGCCGCCATCGACACTGCGCTCTGGGACCTTAGGGCGAAGAAGCAGAAGCTGCCGCTCTGGAAGCTCGCCGGCGGCGCCAAGGACCGCTGTCCGCTTTATACCACCGAAGGCGGCTGGCTGCACATCGAGACTGAAGCGCTTGTCGAAGATGCGCTGGCCGCCAAGGCGAAAGGCTTCACCGGCTCGAAGGTCAAGATCGGCAAGCCGCACGGCGCCGGGGATTTCGCCCGGTTGTCGGCGGTGCGCAAGGCGGTCGGCGACGGCTATGAGATCATGACCGACTGCAACCAGGGTTTTACCGTCGACGAAGCCATCCGGCGCGCCGAGCGGCTGCGCGATCTCGATCTCGCCTGGATGGAGGAACCTCTGCCGGCCGACGACATAGACGGCCATGTGCGGCTATCGAATTCGACCGCGACGCCGATCGCCGTCGGCGAGTCACTCTATTCGATCCGCCATTTCCGCGAATATATGCAGAAGGGCGGCTGCAACATCGTCCAGGTCGATGTCGGCCGCATCGGCGGCGTCACGCCTTGGCTGAAGGTGGCGCATATGGCGGAAGCCTTCGACATGCCGATCTGCCCGCATTTCCTGATGGAACTGCATGTCAGCCTGGCCTGCGCGGTGCCGAATGGCAAATATGTGGAATATATCCCGCAGCTGGATGAGTTGACGGGCAAGAAGATGGTGATCGAAAACGGCCACGCCCTGGCGCCGGACGAGCCGGGCCTCGGCATCGACTGGGATTTCGATGCGATCAAGGCGCTGAGCATCGTCGAATTCAGCGTCACCGTCACGGAGCGGAGGAACTGAGAATGCAGCGAATGGGCATGGTGCTTGGCCTGAAGCCGGAAAAGGTCGAGGAATATGTGCGCCTGCACGCCGCCGTCTGGCCGGACGTGCTCGAGATGATCGCCGCCTGCAACATCAAGAACTACTCGATCTACCTCAAGCGGCCGGAGAACCTGCTGTTCTCCTATTTCGAGTATCACGGCACCGACTATGCCGCCGACATGGCCAAGATGGCCGCCGATCCGAAGACCCAGGAATGGTGGTCGGTCTGCATGCCATGCCAGGAACCCTTGCCGACAAGGCAGGAGGGCGAGTGGTGGGCGACGATGGATGAAGTCTTCCACCATGACTGATGCCTTCGATCCCGCCTCGCTGGCGCAATCCTGGCCAAGGCCTGCAAAGCCGCGTCCGATCGTCACCTTCGGCGCCGGCTCGATCGTCGGCGATGCGCATTTCCCGGCCTATCGCAAGGCTGGTTTTCCAATGGTGGGTCTCTACGATCCGGACCAGGCCAAGGCTCGGAAACTGGCCGAACAATGGGGCGTGACGGCATTCGGCTCGGTGGACGAGGCGGCCGCCGTCAAGGATGCGATCTTCGATCTCGCAACGCCGCCCGGCCGGCACGCCGAGGTGCTGAAGGCCCTGCCCGACGACGCGGTCGCATTGATCCAGAAGCCGATGGGCAACTACCTTGGCGAGGCAACCGAGATCCTTGAAATCTGTCGCGCCAAGAAGCTCAAGGCTGCAGTGAATTTCCAGCTTCGCTTTGCGCCGATGATGCTGGCGCTGAAGGACGCGATCGCCAAGGGCTGGCTTGGCGAGGTCGTCGACTTCGATGCCTGGCTGGCGCTCGCAACGCCGTGGCAGCTCTGGGAATTCCTGCTCGCGGCGCCGCGTGTCGAGATCGCCATGCATTCGATCCACTATCTCGACCTGATCCGGCAGCTTCTCGGCGACCCGAAGGGCGTGCATGCCAAGACGCTCGGCCATCCCAATCACAAGGTCGCGCAGACCCGTACCAGCGCCATCCTCGACTATGGCGACACGGTGCGCTGCGCGCTCTCGATCAACCACGATCATAAGTTCGGACGCCGGCATCAGGCCTGCGAGTTCCGTATCTGCGGCACCGAGGGCGCCGCCTACGTCAGGCTTGGCCTCAATCTCGACTATCCGCGCGGCGAGCCCGACGTGCTGGAAATCCACCCTAAAGGCGGCTCCGATTGGGCCGCCGTGCCGCTCACCGGCGAATGGTTCCCCGACGCCTTTGTCGGACGCATGGCCAATGTGCAGCGCTTCGCCTCCGGGGAAGACAAAGAGCTGGTCAGTTCAGTCGAAGATGCCTGGAACACCATGGCACTGGTGGAAGCCGCCTATCGTTCGAGCGCCGCGCCGGCGACGCCGCTCACCGCAAAACCGTAAGGAACGGCATGGAACAGGTCACCTATTTCGACGACTACGAGATCGGCTCGTCGCGGCTGACCAGCGGCCGCACCATCACCGAGACCGACTTTGTCGTCCATGCCGGCCACACCGGCGATTTCTTTCCGCACCACATGGACGCCGAGTTCATGAAGACGACGCCCTTCGGCCAGCGCATCGCGCATGGCACGCTGGTGTTCTCGGTCGGCGTCGGCCTGACCGCGAGCGTCATCAACCCGGTCGCCTTCTCCTACGGTTATGACAGGCTGCGCTTCATCAAGCCGGTCTTTATCGGCGACACGATCCGCACGCGCACGACGATCGCCGCGAAGGAAGACGATCCGAAGCGGCCGGACTCCGGGCGCGTCATCGAACGCGTCGAGGTTTTGAACCAGCGGGACGAAGTCGTGCTGGCCGCCGATCACATCTATATCGTCGAGCGGCGCCCCCGGCTCGGCTGAAGACGGAGACAAAACAACATGGCTGATCTGACAGGCAAGGTGGTGGTCGTAACGGCCGCTGCGCAAGGCATCGGCCGGGCTAGCGCGTTGGCTTTCGCCAAGGCTGGCGCGATCGTCCACGCCACCGACATAAATGAAGCGGCGCTGGCCGAGTTCGGCAACACCTCGGTCATCAAGACTCGCAAGCTCGACGTGCTGAACGACGACGCCGTGCAGGCCGCCTTCGCCAAAATCGGCCGCATCGATGTGCTTTTCAACTGCGCCGGCTTCGTCCACTCCGGCTCGATCCTGGAGATGAAAGACGAGGACCTCGACTTCGCATTCAACCTCAATGTGCGCGCCATGATCCGCACTATCCGCGCCGTGCTGCCCGGCATGCTGGAACGCGGCGGTGGTTCGATCATCAACATGGCATCGGTCGCCGGCGCCCCGAAAGGCGTGCCGAACCGCTTCGCCTATGGCGTGACCAAGGCGGCCGTGATCGGGCTGACCAAATCGATCGCCGCCGACTATGTCGGCAAAGGCATTCGCTGCAACGCGATCTGCCCCGGCACGGTGGAGAGCCCCTCGCTCGAAAGCCGCATGCGGGCGCAGGGCGACTATGAGGCCGCCCGTGCTGCCTTCATCTCCCGCCAGCCGATGGGAAGGCTGGGCACGGCGGAGGAGATCGCCGATCTTGCCGTCTATCTCGCCGGCGCCACCTATACCACCGGGCAGGCCTATAATATCGACGGCGGCTGGTCGATCTGATGAGGCACCGAGCATGACCCGCATTACCGATCTTCGCGTCTTCGATCTGCGCTTCCCGACGTCGCAGAGCCTCGACGGGTCGGACGCGATGAATCCGGACCCCGATTATTCGGCCGCCTATGTCACCCTCGACACCGATAGCGAGGGGCTTAGCGGCCACGGGCTCACCTTCACCATCGGCCGCGGCAACGAGATCTGCTGCGCGGCGATCGAGGCGCTGCGCCATCTTGTTGTCGGGATCGACTTGGACTGGGTCAAGCAAGATCCCAGCCGCTTCTGGCATCACGTGACCGGCGACAGCCAGTTGCGCTGGATCGGCCCGGACAAGGGCGCCATGCACCTCGCCGTCGGCGCGGTTGTCAATGCGGTCTGGGATCTTTGGGCCAAGGAAGCCGGCAAGCCGGTCTGGCGCCTTGTCGCCGAGATGAGCCCGGAAGAGATCGTGCGCATCGTCGACTTCCGCTATCTCACCGATGCGATCGCGCCGGCCGAAGCGCTGGAGATCCTGAGGAAGGCCGGGGCCGGCAAGGCCGAGCGCATCGCCACCCTCGAGCGCGAAGGCTATGCCTGCTATACCACATCGGCCGGCTGGCTCGGCTATCCCGACGACAAGCTGAGGCGCCTCTGCCAAGAAGCAGTCGACGAGGGGTTCAATCACATCAAGCTGAAGGTCGGCCGCGACCGCGACGACGACATCCGCCGTCTCAGGATCGCCCGCGAGGTGATCGGTCCGGACCGTTACCTGATGATCGACGCCAACCAGGTCTGGGAGGTCGACCAGGCGATCGACTGGCTGCGCGATCTTGCCTTCGCCAAGCCTTTTTTCATCGAGGAGCCGACCAGCCCGGACGATGTCGCCGGCCATGCCAAGATCCGCAAGGCGGTGGCGCCGATCAAGGTTGCGACCGGCGAGATGTGCCAGAACCGCATCATGTTCAAGCAGTTCATCGCCGGCGGCGCGATCGATATCGTGCAGATCGATTCCTGCCGCATGGGCGGCCTGAACGAGGTACTGGCCGTGCTTTTGATCGCCGCCAAGTTCGGCCTGCCGGTCTGGCCGCATGCCGGCGGCGTCGGCCTGTGCGAATATGTCCAGCATCTGTCGATGATCGACTATATCGCGGTGTCGGGCACCAAGGATGGACGGGTGATCGAATATGTCGATCACCTGCACGAGCATTTCCTCGAGCCCTGTGTCATTGAGAATGCGGCCTACATGCCGCCGACGGCGCCGGGCTTCTCGATCGAGATGAAGCCGGACTCGATTGCCGCCTACCTATTCCACAGTTGAATGCGAGCCGTAACGCAGGTGGCCTTGGCGGCGTTACGGCGTCGCTTCTACCTGGCGCGCTTCAGTCAACCTCGACGGCAAGCACCGCAACACAATCGCCGGCCTTGACCAGGCCGGGGAAATGGCGCGCGGCCAGGAGCCCTGACATCCTGGCCTTGATCTCCTGGGGCGCGGTGCCGGTGCGACCGGTCGAATGGATGCGCGCCACGACCTGGCCTTCCTCCACCTTCTCGCCGAGATCGATCATGGTCTCGATCATGCCCTCGTCCTCGGCAAACGCAAAGCAGTCCCCCGAGGGCATGTCGAGCCATTGAGTTCGATTTTTCTCGATAGCACCATCAACGATGCCGGCATGGCGAAGCACATTGAGGATGCCACGGCGAGCGATGCGCACCGTCTCGGCCCGGGCCGTGCCGCCACCGCCGAGCTCGGTAGTGACGAAGACCTTGCCGATCTGCTCGGCCGCGGTGTCATACATGCCAACGGTATCGATCTCGGTCATGCGCATCGAGAACGGAGCCGCGAAGGCCTCGACCGCGGCGAAGGCCTTTTCCTCCTGCTCCTTGTCCAGCAGCGTATGCGCGGCGCAGAACGGCACGAAGTCCAGCGTCTTTCCGCCGGAGTGGAAGTCGAACACGATGTCCGCCCGCGGCAACAATTCGCGCTGGAAATAGTCGGCGATCTTTTCCGTCACGCTACCGTCCGGCCGGCCAGGAAAGCTGCGGTTCATGTTGCCCTTGTCGATCGGCGAGGTGCGGCTGCCGGCGCGGAACGCCGGATAGTTCATCGCCGGCACGATGATGACGGTACCGGTGACATCCTTCGGGTCGAGCGTGCGGGCGAGCTCGTAGAGCGCCAGCGGGCCTTCATATTCGTCGCCGTGATTTCCCCCGGTGAGCAGCGCCGTCTGCCCCCTGCCGTTACGGACGACACAGATCGGAATCATCACCGACCCCCAGGCGGAATCGTCGCGGCTGTAGGGCAGGCGCAGGAAGCCGTGCTGGACACCGTCGCGCTCGAAATCGACCGTCGGCGTGATCGGCGATGGAGGCAGAGCTGACATCGGGCTCAATCCTTGACGAACAGCTTGCGCGGCACATTGGCCAGGCACTCGACGCCGGTCTCGGTGATCAGGATCGATTCGGTGATTTCAAGTCCCATTGTCTCGAGCCACAGACCCGTCATGAAATGGAAGGTCATGCCGGGCTTGAGCTCGGTGCGATCGCCGGGGCGCAGGCTCATCGTGCGCTCGCCCCAATCCGGCGGATAGGAAAGACCGATCGAGTAGCCGGTGCGGTTGTCCTTGACGATGCCGTACTTCTTCAGCACGGCGAAGAAGGCATTGGCGATGTCCTCGCAGGCATTGCCCGGCTTGGCGGCGGCAAGGCCCGCCTCCATGCCCTCGAGCGTCGCCTTCTCGGCGTCGAGGAAGGCTTGCGTCGGCTTGCCAAGGAAGACGGTGCGCGACAGCGGGCAGTGGTAGCGGTTGTAGCAGCCGGCGATCTCGAAGAAGCTGCCCTCGCCCGCCTTCATCGGCTGGTCGTCCCAGGTGAGATGCGGCGCCGAGGCGTCGGCGCCCGATGGCAAGAGCGGCACGATCGCCGGATAGTCGCCGCCGATGCCCTCAACGCCGCGCGTGCCGGCATCATAGATCTCGGCGACCAGATCGCATTTGCGCATGCCGACCTCGATCTTGTCGACGATACGCTGATGCATGGCCTCGACGATGCGGGCGGCCTTGCGCATATAGTCGATCTCGGTCGGGCTCTTCACGGCGCGCTGCCAGTTGACCAGCGCGGTGGCGTCGACGAAGCGGGCGTTGGGCAGATGCTTCTGCAGCGAGGCGAAGGCAGCCGCCGAGAACCAATAATTGTCCATCTCGACGCCGATGGTCAGCTTGTCCCAGCGGCGATCGGCAAGCACGCTGGCGAGATGGTCCATCGGGTGCCGCTCGGTCGACTGCACATAGTGATCGGCGTAGCCAATGATGTTGTCATGCGCGAGATAGGCGGTGCGCTTGGCGCCGTTGGCATCCTGGCCGCGGCCATACCAGACCGGCTCGCCCGAAGGCGGCACGATGACCGCCTGATGCACATAGAAGGACCAGCCGTCATAGCCGGTCAGCCAGGCCATGTTGGAGGGATCGCTGACGATCAGCAGATCGACCCGCTTGGCCTCCATGGCTTTCCGCGTCTTGGCAAGGCGATCGGCAAATTCGCTTCGCGAGAATTTCAGGTTTGGCTGCATTTTGTTGGTCCTCGTTTGTTGGGCCTCGCGGCCATATTCAGCTTTCGAAAATCGTTCCCGCCTTCGCTGCCCGCGCGCGGTCGCGGGCTAAAGTGGCGATCGCGGTGTCCTGCACGCCGGTGCCAGTGAGATCGGCGAGGGTGATGTCACCGGCCGATCGTCGTCCGTGCTTTTTCCCGGCGATGATCTGGCCGAGCTCGGTGACTTCCGCGTCGGCCGCCATCGCCCCTGCCTCGATGGCGTGGTGAAGCTCGCCCAAGCGCCGCGTCTGCTTCGCGCTGTCTGCGACATAGAGATCTGCCAGGCGAAGGATCGCCGGCGCGATCTCGTTCTTGTGCTCGGCATCCGAGCCCATCGCGGTGATGTGCTGGCCGGCCGAGACGAACCCGGCCTTGATCAGCGGCTCGGTCGAAGGCGTGGTGGTGACGATGATGTCGGCGCCCGCTGCCGTCCTCGCCGCATCCGGCTCGGCACGCACCATGATGCCCAGTCTCTCGCGCAAGCGGGCCGCGGTCGCCTCGGCCTTGGCCGCATCGCGCGCCCAGACGCGCGCCTCCGCGATCGGCCTGACGAGACGCAGCGCTTCCAATTGCAGGCCGGCCTGCAAACCGGCGCCGAAGATCGCCGCTATGCTGGAGTCTTCGCGCGACAGATGCTTGGCCGCGACTGCGCCGGCTGCGGCGGTGCGCACATCGGTCAGATAGCCATTGTCGAGCAGCAGCGCCTCGACCACACCGGTCTTGGCCGAAAGCAGCACCATCATGCCGCCGCCGCTCGGCAGGCCGAGCTTCGGATTGTCGAAGAAGCCGGAGCTTATCTTGACGGCGAAGCCATCTATGCCGGGCACGTAGGCGGACTTCACGTCGACCTCGCCGCGATGCTCGTGAATGTCGAGCCTCAAGATTGGCGGCATCGCCACCGGCATTGTCGCCAAAGCCCGAAAGGCGTTCTCGACGCAGGCGACCGCATCCAGATCGAGCGTCACGATCTTGCGCAGGTCTGTTTCGGTGAGGATGGTCATGCGGCTCATGTGGGGCGCTCGGTCAGTGCAGCGTTGCCGCAGACGATGCGGCGATGCAGGCTCATGTCGATGTTGCGGCCAGACAGGATGGCCACCACCGGTCCTTTCGCAGTGACCTTCCCAGCAAGCAGCGCGCCGATGCCGACCGCGCCCGCGCCTTCGACGATCTCGCGCTCCTGCTCATAGGCATGCCGAATGCCGGCGGCGATCTCGTCCTCGGAAAGCAGGATGACGTCGTCGAGCAGCTCACGGCACATGGCAAAGGTCAGCCGGTTATCGAGGCCGATGCCGCCGCCCAGCGAGTCCGCAAGCGTCGGCAATTCCTCGATCTGCACGGGGCGGCCGGCATCGAGGCTCGCCTTCATCGCGGCACCGCGCGACATCGAGACGCCGACGACTTTGGTGGCCGGGCTCACCCCCTTGACCGCCGCCGCAACGCCGGCTGCCAGGCCGCCGCCGGAGAGCGGCACTAGCACACTTGCTGCGTCCGGAACCTGCTCCATGATCTCCAGCCCCAGCGTGCCCTGCCCGGCGACGATGTCGGGATGGTCGAAGGGCGGCAGCATGACCAGCCGCTCCTCCGCGACCAGCCTGTCGACCTCCTGCTGGGCATCGTCCTGGCTGTTGCCGACGATGCGAATATCCGCGCCGAGGCGGCGGATTGCGTCGAGCTTGTTCTCGGGCACCAGCCTCGACATGCAGATCACCGCGCGCATGCCCTCGAGCTTCGCCGCATGGGCCAGCGCGCGGCCGTGATTGCCGGTCGATGCCGCGACGACGCCGCGCGACCTTTCCTCCGGACTCAACGCGGCGATCGCGTTGGACGCGCCACGCAGCTTGAACGCGCCGGTCGTCTGGTGATGTTCCAGCTTGAGGTGAACGGGATGGCCCACGCGATCCGAGAGGCTTTGCGACAACACAGTCGGCGTCCACTCGACCTTTCCGGCAATGCGTTCGCGCGCAACGCGGATATGCTGAAGCGTGACTTCCGTTTTGGTCATTGGCATGCCCGCTCACCGGGCCAATGGCTTCGTCATCAGCCGGCCGAACTGCGGCCGCGCCGTGTCGTCGCCGCAAAGCCGCAGGCAGTTCCAGGCGCTCGCCTGGTTGCTGGTGACGACCGGGCGGCCGATTGCCTCCTCCATGCCTGGAACGGCGAGCGCCGCGCGTAGCGCGGTGCATGAAACGAACAGCGCATCCGCCTGCGCATGCGTCGCCTTGCGCGCCAGATCGACGAGCGAGGTAGGCTCGATGCGTGCCATCTCCCGATCGTCCTCGAAGCCGAGGCAGGTGACGCTCTCGATCTCGAAGCCGTGCGCGGCGAAATAGGCGGCCATCGGCCGGCTGGTCTCGACAGTGTAAGGGGTGAGAATGCTGATCTGCTTCACGCCAAAAGCGTTGAGGCCGCGCACGCCGGCCATGGGCGGCGTGACCACGGGAACATTCGGCTTGGCCGCCTGGATCGCCTGCTCGATCTCGGCGTCGCCGATCACCACGGAAGCAGACGTGCAGGAATAGCAGACGGCATCGAGCGTCTCGTCCGGCAGGATCAGTGCCGCGCCCGCCGAAAGCGAGGGCTGCATCTTGCGCAGATTGTCCGGCGTCGTCGGATTGGCGTAGGGGATGCGCGCGACGTAGACGCCGATCCGCTCGCTCGCCACCATGCGGCGGAAGTCGACCTCGCTGGTATGATCGGTGGCCAAAGCAATCAGCCCGACGCGCTTTTCGAGTGGACGCGCATCGAGTGCGGGCCGGGTCGATGCCAGCTCGATTTCGGGCAACAGTTTCATGACTTTCATCTCTCGATCCTGCCGTAACGACGCTCCAGCCAGCGCAACAGCACGACGGAGCAGAGGCTGATGACGAGGAAGAAGGCGCCAACCAGCGTCATCGGCTCGATGTAGCGGTAATAGGTATTGGCGACGCTCTTGGCTTGGTTCATCAGCTCCAGCACGGTGATCGCCGAAAGCAGCGGCGTCTCCTTGAACATGGCGATGAAGTAGTTGGCCAAGGCCGGGATCATCGGCGGGATCGCCTGCGGCAGGATGACATGCGTCCAGGTGTGGCGGCCGTTAAGATTGCAGGCCTTGGCAGCCTCCCACTGGCCGCGCGGCACATTGTCGATGCCGGCGCGATAGACCTCGGCCGTATAGGTGCCGTAGTGCAGTCCAAGCCCGATGACGCCCGCCACCAAGGGCGGCAGCAGGATGCCGATATCGGGCAGGACGTAGAAGATGAAATAGAGCTGCACCAGAAGCGGCGTGCCGCGGATGAATTCGGCGAACCAGCCGACGCTGCGCGACACCGTGCGGTTAGGCGAGCGCCGCGCCAGCGCGATCGCCAGACCGACGATCCCGGCCAGGATCGAGCCGAGCACGGTCGCCAGGATCGTGATCTTCACCCCCTGGATCAGGGTCGGCATGATCTCCCAGACAAAGTTCCAATCCCATTCCATTAGCGGGCCCATTCCATCAGACACGCACTCCGTCGAGACCGCGCGCCATGCGGCGCTCCAGCGAGCGCACGCCCCAGGAGATGATCAGCGCGAGCGCGAAATAGATGACGAGAACGGAGACGAAGGGCATCAGCGTGCTGCCGGTCTGCGAGCGAACCACCTGCGCCTGGAAGGTGAGATCGGCAAGCGAGATCAGCGATACGACCGAGGTCGCCTTGAGCAGCTCGATCGCGTTGTTGCCGAAGGTTGGCAGCATGATGAGCAGCGCCTGCGGCAGGATGACGTAGCGCATGCCTTGCCAGCGGCCGAGATTAAGCGCGGTGCAGGCCTCATATTGCTCACGGCCGATCGACAGGATGGCGCCGCGCACAACTTCCGCCGCATAGGCCCCGACATTGAGCCCCAGCGCCAGCATGCCGGCCTGCAAAGGCGTCAGCGACAGACCGGCGAAGGGCAGCACGAAATAGGCCCAGAACAGCTGCACGAAGATCGAGGTGCCGCGGAAGAACTCGATATAGGTCGTGGCAATCGCGCGCACGATGAAGAAGCGCGACACACGTCCCATGCCGGCGAGAAAGGCCATGACGAGCGCGAGCACCGACCCCATCAGCGTCAGCTCGATGGTGACAAGCGCTCCCTGCAATATCAGGCCGAGATAGCCGGACCACTGGGTCATTGAGTTTCAAATTTTCCTAACGTTTGCAGTCGTTGCGAGAGGCTGCGACAGCCTTGTCCCCGCCCACGGGAGAAGATGCCGTCAGGCAGATGAGGGGCAGCGCTGACCTTGAAATGCTGGCGCGCCGCCCCTCATCCGGCTCTTCGAGTGACCTTCTCGCCGCAAGCGGGAAGAAGGGAGATTACTTCGCCGCGCAGAGCTTCTCGCGCGTCGTCGACATCGCCGCCTTGGCCGAGAAGCCGTAGGGCTCTATGATCTTGGCGAACTCGCCGGACTTCTTCATCTTGGCGAGCTCGACGTCATAGGCATCGCGCAGCGCCTCGTCGCCCTTCTTGAAGGCGGCGCCGTCGCAATAGACCGGCGCGCCCTGCACCGGCGCGATCACTTCGAGATTCGGATCATTGGCCTTCTTGATGAGGTCGTTGATCGACAGAACGGGCAGCGAATAGGCATCGATGCGGCCGTCCTGCACCATCTTCAGGCCGCTCTGGCCGTCCGGCACGACGATGACGCGGTCGCGCGGCACGCCGGCATTGAGCGCCAGCTTCTCCTCGGTGCCGCCGCCCGGCGCGCCGATAGTGGCCGACGTGTCCTTGGCGACGTCCTCATAGCTCTTGAAACCCTTCGGGTTGCCCTTCTTCACCAGCATCGCTTCCGCATCGCACAGCACCGGCTCGGAATAGGCGACCGCCGCGCAGCGCTCAGGCTTCATGAACAGGCCGGCGGTGACGACGTCGAAGCGGCCGGCCTGCAGGCCGGGGATCATGGCGCCGTATTCAGAGATGGAGGCGACGATATCGTTGACGCCGAGGCGCTTGAAGATCTCGCGCGCTACGTCGGGTGCAGCGCCCGAGACCTTGCCGTCCGCGGCGACCGCCGTGTAGGGCGGCTCGTTGGCAATGGCGACGCGGGCAAAGCCCTGCTGCTTGAGCTGCTCGAGCTTTGCGTCGTCTGCCGAACGCGCGCCGGAGGCGAGCAGCATGGTGCTTACGGCGAGACCGGCGACGCCAGCCAGGATGCCAAGTTTCTTCATCGTTCCCAACTCCTTGTTTCTCTTCTTGGTTCGCTCGGTTCGGATGGCGTCCTTGCCACCCGTTTCTGGCTTTCGGGACGGCTTCGCCGCCCTGGCATGACGGTCAGACGCGATGTCCGGCCGCGATGATCTTCTTCAGGAAGCCCTGCGTGCGTTCCTGCTTGGGATGGCGGAAAATCTCATCGGGCTTGCCTTCCTCGACGATCCTGCCGCGATCGAAGAACAGCACGCGATCGGCGAAGTCGTGGGCAAAGCCCATCTCATGAGTGACGAGCAACATCGTCATGTCGGTTTCGGCGGCGAGCTTGCGCATGACATTGAGCACCTCCTCGACCAGCTCGGGGTCGAGCGCCGAGGTGACCTCGTCGAACAGCATGATCTTTGGCGACAGCGCCAGCGCGCGGGCGATCGCGACGCGCTGCTTCTGGCCGCCGGAAAGCTGTGCCGGCATGCTCTTCGCCTTATCGGCGAGGCCCACCATGTCGAGCAGTTCCATCGCCCGTTTTTCGGCGGCGGCTCGCGCCACGCCCTTGGTCAGCATCGGCGCCAGCGTGACATTGTCCATGACGCATTTGTGCGGGAAAAGATTGAAGAGCTGGAAGACCATGCCGATCTTCTGGCGCATCTTGGCCAGGTGCCGCTCGTCGGCCGGCACCAGCTGGCCGTTGCGCTCCATGTGATAGAGCTGCTCGCCGTCGATCTGGATATGGCCGCCGTCGATCTTTTCCAGCGTCATCAGGATGCGCAGGATCGTCGTCTTGCCCGATCCGGATGGGCCGATCAGCGCCAGCTTCTCGCCTGGCATGACCTGCATCGACAGGCCGTCCAGCACCTTGAAGGCGCCGAAGCTCTTCGAAATGGCGTCGACCTTGATGATGGGCGCGGGCAATCCATTTCCCCGTTCTGAAGCGGCCTATGCTCCTAACGATGCGAAACGCGCTAAATCATGTCAATTAGGAAAATAATATCATGACAATTTTTCGAGCGCTGCACAATTTCAGGGCAATTGGCGATCCGCTTTTGCATCAGATGGCGAGCAGAAGATGCTCCGGATCGCCCAGCAGGAGCTTGGCGACAACGCTCAAGCCCGAGCGCAGTTCCCCTTCGGTGGTCGAGCCGAGCGAGATGCGCACGGCCGGATGCCACGGCGTGTCGGCGATGCGGAACGACGTGCCCGGGGCAATCGCCACGCCGCGCAGGCGCGCCTGCGCAACGAAGCTCTCCTCGGCGCGGTCGCCCGGCAATTCGAGCCACAGATGCAGCCCGTCGCGATGGGAGCGATAGTCGACGCCGGCCAGCATTTCGGCTGCGATTTCCTGCCGGCGTCTCAACGCCCCGCGTTGCCAGCTGACCAACTCAAAAGCCGTGCCGTCATTCACCCACCGCGTCGCGATTTCCGCCACCATCGGCGTCGCCATCCAGTTCGAGACGAGATGGCGGTTGGCGACCGCCGCGACATAGCGGTCGGGCACGGCGAGATAGCCGATCCGCAGGCCGGGCACGGTTATCTTGGTGAAGGAGGTGACGTAGAGCGTCCGCTCGGGCGCGAAGGCGGCAACCGCCGGAGGCCGGCCTTCGACGAGCGGCCCGAGCACGTCGTTCTCGATGATGGCGATGTCATGTTTGCGCGCGACCGCGGCGATCTGCTCGCGCCGGCTGGCGTCCATCAAGGTAGCCGTCGGGTTGATGACCGAAGGCTGGACGAAAACGGCGCGAATGTCCGAGAGACGGCAGGCCTCGTCCAAGGCTTCCGGGATCAGGCCGTTGCCGTCGATCGGCAGGCCCTCGAGGTTGAAGCCGAGGTAGCGGGCGAGCGGCACCAGCGTGTGGTGGCCGATGGCCTCGGTGGCGACCCTCGAACCGGGCGGTGCGACGCTCATCAGCGCCACCGTCATGCCGGCAGTGGCGCCGTTGGTGAGGCTGATGTTCTGCGGTGAGGCGTCGAGGCCGCAGAGCTTCAGCCATTCGACCGCCACCGTGCGATGACGCGGGAACACCATGTTCGGCCGGAACGACAGCGCCGAACTCGACGGCAGGTTCTCGGCCAGCCACCCCAACGCCTCCTTCAGCTTCTCCAGATGCATCGGCTCGCAGACCGGCTTCAGGATCGAGAGGTCGATGACCTCGCCCAACCGTTCCGGAAGGTAGGGCGGCTCCGGCTCCCGGCGCTGCGTCTGCACGAAGCTGCCGCGGCCGACCTCGCCGGCAATCAGACCGCGGCGGATCAGTTCCTCATAGGCGCGGCTGACCGTCTGGACCGAAAGTTTCAGGTCGTCGGCAAGCCGCCGGTGCGTCGGCAGTCGCGCGCCATTGGCGAGCTTTCCGTCATGGATGGCGCGCGCGAACTGATCGGCCAGCGAGAGGTAGGCCGGGCGGCGGATGAGCGCAGGATCTGGCTGCCATAATGTCATGACTTTATTAGAGATCGAAATCAGTGCAATTGACAATCGAAATAATGCATCGTCATGGTGTCCGGAACAAAAAGCGGGGCCGGCATGGCGGCAGCGAAACTCGATCCGATCGACCTCAAGATCCTCGACGCCATCCAGCGCGACGGGCGCATCACCAAGCTGGCGCTGGCCGAGAAGGTCGGCCTGTCGCCGACGCCTTGCTGGATGCGGCTGCGCAAGCTGGAAAAGGCCGGCATCGTCTCGGGCTACCACGCCGCGATCGCCATGCGCGCGATCGCGCCGGTGGCGACCGTGCTGATGGAGGTGACATTGGCCAGCCACCGGCAAGCCGATTTCGACCGTTTCGAGCGGGTCATCCGCGACGTGGCCGAGATCGTCGCCTGCTGGTCGGTCGGCGGCGGCGTCGACTATGTGCTTAAAGTGATGGCGCGGGACATCGACGCCTATCAACGGCTTGTCGACGCCCTTCTGGAACGCGAGATCGGCATCGACCGCTACTTCACCTACATCGTCACCAAGACGGTGAAGGAGGAGTCCGTGGTGCCTGTCGCCGACCTGTTGCCAGGCTGAAGCCGGACAGATCGTCTGGCCCGGCGGGCCATGGGAGACAATCTCTCTCCTGGCGGCTGCCGAAAAAGCCTCTCTGTCTCGGTCGCGCGGCTAATCTCTCCGCATCGCCTTGGCACCGGGAGACAAACGATGTCCGCGCATTTTGCACGCCCACACCGCCACGAAGCACTGGATCGTCTCGCCGATCGCCGGCTGCTGCGCGATCTCGGCTATATCGGGGGCCATTGGACCGCCGGCGACTCGGCTGCGAGCTTCGCAGTCACCGATCCGGCCACCGGCGCTACAGTCGCCTTCGTTGCCGCCCTCGGCGCAAGCCAAACGGCGGCGGCTGTCGACGCGGCAGCGCGTGCCCTGCCGGCCTGGCGCTCCGCGCTGCCGCAGGAGCGCTCCGGAATCTTGCGAAAATGGTTCGAGCTGATCGTCGCCGCCAAGGACGACCTGGCGCTGCTGATGACGCTTGAACAGGGCAAGCCGCTAAAGGAATCGCTGGGCGAGATCGACTACGCCGCCTCCTTCGTCGAGTGGTATGCCGAGGAAGCAGAGCGCCTCAATGCCGAAAGCGTCACCAGCCATTTGCCGAATGCTCAGATGAC
>NZ_RZSR01000180.1:0-8059 GCF_004023265.1 Mesorhizobium sp. M1A.F.Ca.IN.020.06.1.1 | reverse complement strand
CCGCGGCACCCTGGGCATCAGCAATTTTCATCTTAAGGCTTAGAAACTTCGCGGCCAGTTCCATCGCATCAAAGGCCCGTGGTGGGGTTAGTGTTGGGACCGCATCCGACACCGGAGCGCCGCCAGAAACTGGTGGCAGCGCAAGTTCAGCGCCTGACTTGCCAAAACCAACCAAAGAATCGCCGGTAGGTGCGCCGACCTGAGTTAGCCCCCCGGCTTTAAGCAGCATTGCACCGATCGCTTCCGTGGTGCTCACGTTATGCATCGCAGCCTCCTTTACATGCTGCTTCGGGCTTGAGACGACGCAGCATCAGCGACGCTTGCTGAGCGAAAGCTGTATGCTCCGGCTTCCCGCGGCTCAGCTCCAATACGCTCTCAAGCGCGCTCACGGCTGCGGCCGGTTGATCGAGTTTGACGAGGCATTTCGCAGCTCGAAGTGGAATCTGCGGATCCTCGTCGTTCAGCAACGCAGCCAGTCCATAGGCATGCACGGCATTTGCCGCATCGCCCAACATCTGACTTGCGGCGCCGAATCCGAACCAAAATCTCGGGTCGATGTACCGATGCACGCATAGAAAGCGAAAGAAGCTCAGCGCCTCGCCGTATCTACCGGCCGAATAGAAACGATGGCCGAGCGCGTAGACTGCCTCGAGTTCGTCATGCGTGATCCCAAGCACAGTCGCCAAATCCGTACGCCCTGTGATGATCTCCTCAGTGAGTCGTGCCAGCTGTCCAGCCTCGGTCGTGTCCACGATCGCCACCTCCCGTTAACTAGCTCCTTTACCTTCTGCATCTCTATCTTCTGCATCGCCCCCTCAGACCCTCTGCCACGTCAGCTCGACACGCGGCCCAAATATCGGCTGCTGTTGCGACGTGGCGGTCACGATATCTCCAACAACCGTCGGCCGCTCCCGCGGGTAGGCTTGCCGAAAATCCGCCCCTTGAGCCGCGACGGATGCGGAGATGGCATCGCCGCTGACGGCATTATCGCCCAAGAACTCAGTTTGCCTACCGAGCTGTTTGCGACCTTCTCTTAGGACGCTCTCCACCTGCGCGATCGTTTGCCGCGCGCTCGCCATCGTCTCATCAAGATCTTTGCTCTCCATTCGTTCCCCGTGGTTTCCCATCCGTTGCGCCAATGAACCTAGAGGTCGTGGGCGAAGTTCTGCCTCCTGAGCAGCATATCCGACGGAGTTCCTGGCAAGCGCGGCGACGAGGACGTCGACATCGGAATCTCCGCCCGGAACCAGCCTCAGTACGGCATCGCGCTCACTGAGCCGGCCGGCAAGATGGAGAGCCAGCGCCTTGAGCGCCATCCCATATGAATCATTGGCATCCGAAAGCGGACGCAGCTGTTCCAGCGCCGCTTCGATATCTCCTACGGTCAGGTCCGCAACGGCGTAAGCGATGATGGACTCCCTACTGCCCGGCGCAATAGCGCTAAGCCCTTTCGCAATCCGTCTGGCCCGCACTACGTCGTTCGAAATGCAAGCCAAGAATGCCGCGTCGGCCAGATTCCGCCGTAACCCGACGCCGATCTCAATGCGGCTCCCGGATGACGCAGATGCACACGAAGGAGACATCGTCTATCGAACTCCCTTTCTCTGGGCGAGTTGCGCGTCATTTTCCGGTAACGATGCCATCGGACCGGTTCTCGGCGCTTTCTGACCTGCCTGCAGCTTCTTCAAATCGCTCCGCAATGGCAGGGCATTCGTTTCATCCTAAACTCGTATCCGGAACTGCTAATTCAAGCGCCGGCTGCCGCTGGACGTTGCCGAGTGGTGAGCACCCAGCAAGACGTCGGCTTTTGACCGCCAATGTTGCTCGATAGCCTGCGGGGCACAAATACGAAGGCGATATGCATCCATACTTGCCGCTTATGCCCCGCTCAAGGCAGAGCATTTCCGTCATTCTCTTCCCAGGCGAGTATTTGATGTCATAGCGCCTGCCGATATATACATATCGTAACAATATTGTTCCTTCTGCCTTATTTCAGATATTGGTATCTGGCGGATTTGTGGGGCATCACTCGGAGGACCGAGGCACAAATGCCACGGGGGCTCGCATGGTGCCATTGTGCGATGCGGCCATCGATTGGGATGGTATCTGTCGTCGGCATTAGCACCGTCAATCAGTCGCTATCGAGGGACATCTGGTGAGCGTCAACAGCATTAACCCACCAGCGCTGAAGTCTGTTTTATCGACGCAAAGTGCGTTCGTATCGAAAATATCGACTGAATCCCTCGACGCTTTTCATGCCGCGCTCGATCGGCCCCAGTTGTTCCCACAGCACGACAAGTCAGCGACCGGTGCAATCAACGGGTTGACCAAGCCGGCGCGGGGATCTGGCGTCGTCCGCACGCCGGGAGACGCCATCCTCAGCAGCATGGAGAAGCTGAGCGCCAACTTTAACCACGCCATCGAAACTGTTCGGAGCACCGAGGGGAGTATGGAAGCGGGGGAGATTCACTCGGGTGATTGGCTGAGTGCGCAGCTCGCGATATCAGCGGCCTCGCTACAGTGCGACATGCTGGCCAAGGTAGTGGGCAAGGCCACACAAAGTCTGGATACTTTCTTGAAAAACCAATGATCTACGCTGGATGGGTCTGACCTCTGTATTGAAGCGGCTGGCGACACCTCTCTTGTTGTTCACGCTGACGGGCTGCGGATCGAAGCTTGAGCTCTACCGAAATCTTCCGGCGCACGAAGCGAACGAAATGCTTGCATTGCTCATGAGCCAAGGCATCCATGCCGAAAAAACGACGGACAATAGCGGCACCGCCTCATTGTCGGTGGATACCAAAGATGTTCCCCCTGCCATGGACGTGTTGAACGGCGCCGGACTGCCTCACGACCTTTTCGCCGACATGGGCAGTCTCTTCAAGAAAGAAGGTATGATCTCATCGCCGACAGAGGAGCGTGTGCGCTATATTTATGGCGCCACACAGGAGTTGTCGCGGACCCTGTCTACCATCGATGGAGTGCTCAGTGCCCGGGTCCATGCAGTGTTGCCCCAAGAGACGAGTGACGATCGAAACCCGTCCTTCCCGTCCAGCGCTGCCGTACTTGTCCGTTACGCACCCGGCGCTGCCGTCGATCAATTCGTCCCGAAAATCAAGGAGCTCGTCGCAAACAGCCTGGAGGGCTTGTCCTATGAAAGGGTCTCCGTCGTCCTCGTAGAGGCAAGTCAGGATCATGCTTTACTGCATTCCGTCGATAGAACGGCCGTCCTGACGACAGAAGACAGCGGCGCACGCCATCTAGTGGTCGGGCTCGTAGGCGGCATTGCGGTATTGCTTATCGGCAATGGGGTCCTCGCGTTCCTACTATGGCGTCGCTTCCGCGAGGCATCCGCCATAGCGGCTCAACGAGATCAACCGAATGGGACAATTCCGCAATAATCTCCGGGAGCAGCGATGTCGGATAAATGGCTTGAAGCACCGTGGGCGAGGGCGGTGATATGCTGCATCGCCGATCCTGCCGCTGATCTCGATTTCACAATGGCGCACGGTTGGCCCAAATGGATGCCGCTGGATATCGCTCAGACGGACCCGTTCAGTCGTGTCAGGCTTGGCCGCTGGCTCCTTCGCGGCCAAAGTGATGAACCGTCTGCCATCATTTCCGCTGGCGCTGCGCGACGAAGCAGGCTCGCGTTCCTCCCGGCGCCGGATGCCGTGTGCCTCATGCGCCTAGCCGGAGCCTGGGTAGGTGCATCCGGCCTTACAGGGCTCATTCGGACGGCCGATATCACGGCGGTTCGCGCGGCCCTTGGAGAAGAAGCCGTCGCATTTGCCCGGCAGGCCGCACTTCTGCCGCGGCCGACGGCGGAACTGATGTCGGCGATCGGTGCTTCCGACATTCCGTCCGCGCCCAGTGCATTGCTTCAATGCGGCGCGGCGATGTTCGGTCTTGCGATTGGCAGCATTCCGCAAATGCTGCGGACTCGGCTAAGCTTGCGCCGTCCCGCGTCAATCTGGGCGGCGGTGGTGGACACCTGTCGCGAAGACAATGCTGGCGAGGATGCATTCAATGCGATCCAGCGCCTGATCCGCAAGAGGATGCCCATATGGTCGCATTGGTTCAGCTGACGCCTGCGTCAGTGGCCATCCTCGGCCATGGGCGAATCTTGCCAGCCGAAAGCGCACAGACACTGGTGAGTGCTGAGCGAGTGCTTATATGGGCACAACGCGAAGCCGATGCGCTCATCGACGCGGCGCGCGGATCCGCTCGAGCGATCGAGGCGCGGGCCGAAGAGGCTGGCCTTGCTGCCGCACAAGCAGAAATCGAGGCCCGCCTGACCGCGATCGCCACGGATTCTGTGCGGATTATGGCGCAAACTGAGGAGCAGATTGTCGACTTGGCCCTGCAAATCGCGCGTCGGATCATCGACACTATCGAGCCGGCGGAGGCTACGGTGCAGATCGCTTTGCGCGGTCTGAAATTCGCGGGCCACAACTCCCTCGTCCGGGTGCGCGTGGCACCGTCACTCCTCGAGGCGGTCCGCAACCGGTTGGACGAGATCCTCCCAACGGCAACATCGCGCACCGTCGTCGAGGTAATTGCCGACGCGCGCGTAAATGATGCCGGGTGCATCCTCGAGACGGATGCCGGACTGGTCGAAGCCACGATCGAGAGCCAGCTTGCGGCGATCGAAAGCTGCCTGCGTAGCGGCCCAGCAGCCCCTGCAAAGCCAAACCACAATAATGTTCGAAAAGCCTAAAATGATGTCCGCGCCAGCCGAGCCGACGAAGGCAGTTATTCTCCCCGGGCACAAAAACATCGATTATTTTTTCCAGCTCGCAAAAACAGCAGTTGCGCAGGCGTCGACAATGCACGTCCGTGGCCGCGTCCTCCAGATCGTTGGAACGGTCATCCGTGCCACGGCGCCGGGCGCTCGCATTGGCGACCTTTGCATTCTCCGCAATCCGGAGAACGACTTCGAATTGCCGGCGGAAGTCGTCGGCGTGCAGTGCGATGTTGCCATCCTGACACCGCTGGGGGAAATGCAGGGCCTCTCCACATTCACTGAAGTGATCCCGACGGGAAAGCCCCTCATGGTACCGGCCGGCTGGAACCTGCTCGGCCGTGTCCTCGATGGTTTCGGCCGACCTCTGGACGCATCGACCAATGGGCCCCTGTTTCCGGAAACCCACGTACCTGTCTACAGGGACGCGCCGGATCCCTTAACAAGGCGCATAATCGGCAACGTTCTTGCTGTCGGCATACGGGCGATCGATGGTCTTCTAACGTGCGGCGAAGGGCAGCGGATTGGCATATTTGCCGCTGCGGGCGCAGGCAAGAGCACATTGATATCGATGCTGGTGCGTGGCGCAGCGGTTGACGTGACCGTGATAGCGCTCATCGGCGAGCGTGGCCGGGAGGTGTCGGAGTTCGTCGAACACAATCTCAGCGCAGAAGCTCGATCGAGAGTGGTTCTTGTCGTTGCCACTTCCGACCGTTCCGCAATGGAGCGGACTAAGGCGGCCTATGTTGCGACGGCGATCGCTGAATGGTACCGCGACCAAGGACTGCTTGTGCTGCTTCTCATGGATTCGGTGACCCGTTTTGCCCGTGCGCTGAGGGAGGTCGGTCTCGCGGCCGGTGAGCCGCCGACACGGCGTGGTTACCCGCCATCGGTGTTTGCTTCACTGCCGCGGCTTATGGAGCGCGCTGGGAACAACCATCGCGGATCCATAACGGCCTTCTATACCGTGCTCGTAGAGGGTGATGATATGACCGAACCGGTGGCCGATGAAACCCGATCAATCCTCGATGGTCATATAGTGCTCTCGCGCCACTTGGCGATGTCGAACCATTATCCCGCTATCGACATTCTGGCCAGTGTAAGCCGCGTCATGAGCGCTATCGTGTCGCCAGAACATGAGAGGTTGGCAGGCAGCCTGCGGCAGCTGATGGCCAAATACCACGAAGTGGAACTGTTGGTACGTGTCGGTGAGTACAAGGAAGCAGCCGATCCGCTCGCCGATGCAGCGATCGCTAAGATAGACCACATACGAACCTTCTTGCGGCAGTCGACACAAGAGCAAATCGGCTTCGACACGATGCTAGATTCGCTTGCCGCATGCTTAGCATAATGCCCAAAGCCGTACATCGCCTTCTCGAACTAAAGGAATTGCGGCGCTGCCGCGCCGAAGATGCGCTGCGCTTGCGGCACATCGCTCTCGACAATACTGTGGCGGCTATCGAAAAGGCTCTGACAGAACTTCGCGCATGGCGGGAAGATCGATCCCGTCGCGAGGCCGCGGTATATGATCCGCTAATCGGGGAAGCCGTCGCTCTCATTGATCTCAATGAGGTGAACGCGAAGATGATCTCGCTGCGTCAACACGAACAGCTGCTCCAAAAGCGGCTCGAAGAGGCTACGGCAGAATCCGACCTAGCTCGGCAGGCACGTGAGGAAGCGTACGGCGTGCTACGAGAGGCATGGCGCGAGGTTCGCAAATTCGAGAATCTCGTTCGAGCGTTGGAAACGGACGCCACCCTGGCGGAAGAGCGCTCAGCGGACTTGGAATTGGAGGATTTCGCCCAGCGGCGGAACAGTTTGGGCAGGGAGCAAGACGATAATCCGTCGATGAAACTGCATCGAATGTGGAGCGGCCGTCCCTTGTCAGCAATTCGCAGACCGCGATCAGCGCAATCGATTGAGGGATGCGATGTCACGTCGGCGCAATGGTCAGGAAAAGTTTGGTTTTGATCGCTGGCAGAATTCGTCTTTGATGCGCTCATCAGACTGATGGACTCGGTGCCCTTTGTGTGATTGCTTGCTTTGCCAAGCGCGAGCGTACCTGCCCGCCAGCTAAGGCGCGCTCCGCTTAGATATCTACCGGTTCGACAGCTGTCTTCTTTGTTGCTGCAGGCAGTTGCGCCCTTCTGGTGTCGTTTTGTGCTTCGGACGGCCAGAGCTAAAAAGAATAGTATGGTACGGGTCGTCAAGGCGACGACGGTGTATGCGGCAATCCCGGAGCGGATGACAATTATCGAGCCGCCCTTCGCCTGGCTGAAAGAACTGGCCACGGTTCCGCGCCGCTCGCATGCGGCCGAGACGATACGGACCTATTGGAAAACATCTGCATAGGTGGTTCGACAGTCCGGGGCAATCCAGTCTCGGCTGGCGCGCAATCCGCAAGGCAGAGATTGCGGTCCTTGCGAAGCCACATGCTGTCGCAGCCGAGCGCGCATTGCGAAAACGGCTATAGGCCCGGTCGACAGTGCGATCCGGTTCGTACGGTCTGTCGGCTTTATGGGTAGGCGCAAGGCACAGGGCCGTTTGGTCGGCGGGCAGTTCCTGACGCCTATCTCAAGCTCACACCGCACCAGCGCGATCCGAGACCGATCAGAGGAGAGTGTCTCGCTCGCCATATCCCCATGCGCTTGCAGCCACGATCGCCAAGGTCTAGGCACGAAGACTTACACCTTCATCAATCCAAACTTCGACAGATTTTTCCCACCATAGTATTCTTGCGCCGCCTTCTGACAGACATCCAAGTAAAACGCATCTGCATCCTCGATGGAGTAGCCAGCGCCCGCGAAACAGCCACGCGCTATCTCATGGAGCGTGTGCCGGATGGAGCTCGTGTCGTCGTATACCGCGTTGAGGCAGGATATGACTACAATCACCTCTTCCTTCGAAAGACGTTGCTGTCCGCTCATCAAGCGCGCGTGGTTGATGCAGGCGACGGCGTTGGCGCATGTGAACGAGTCGCCAAAGCCTGAGCAATCTTCGAATCCGTTGCCCCTCTCATTCAATTTGAAATGAGCAATGGGCAGGTTTTTCATGCCTGCGATGTAGCTGTGATTCAGGTCCTCGACCACGGCGGGATCATAAGCTGAACGCATTTCCTGAAGTCGGGTGTCGAGTTTATGCAGCCACGGCCCTACCAGGCTGGAGTTGCGCTTCAGCTTGTTTTTATGCGGATCCTCGAACATCAGAGACGCGTCCAGCTTCTCGGTTTCTGCCAGCGACAGCAAGCCGTGCTCGGCGAGGGTCTTCATCACGACCTTCTCGGCACTTCCCCAGTGCGCTTCCGCAGTGTAGACC
>NZ_RZSR01001801.1:0-457 GCF_004023265.1 Mesorhizobium sp. M1A.F.Ca.IN.020.06.1.1 | reverse complement strand
AATTCTGCGAGAACCATGAGCAGCGCAGGATCGTCCAATCGGCACCGGAGACCTTGACCATTTCCTCGGCGCGCTGAGCCTCCGTCTCGCCGCGACCGGAGAGCAGCACCAGCCGCTTGATGCCGCGCTCGACGGCAAGTTTGGCCAACGCCTCGACAGTTTCGGCGGCGCCCGGCACCGCGATGTCAGGATAGTAGCTGATGTAGACGGCGCCGACGCCGTCGAGGGCCGCGCCCCAGGTGTTCTTGTCCGACCAGTCGAAGGGAGGCGTGCCTGCGCGGGAGCCGATCCGCACCGGGATCCTGCGGGCGATCAACCGTTCGGCCAGCCGCCGGCCGGTCTTGCCGGTGCCGCCCAGGATCAAAATCGGTTTCTGTGACGTGTCGGTCATCTCGATCTCCTCGTTTTCTGAATATGAGTAATCCTCATGTTTGCAAAACGTGATAAACCCTCGTAT
>NZ_RZSR01001800.1:0-458 GCF_004023265.1 Mesorhizobium sp. M1A.F.Ca.IN.020.06.1.1 | reverse complement strand
CGCTAATGGTTGCAAGTATGGTTGGTATAACCGATATATATGGCATGTCTAGAGCTCAAGTTCAAAGTCTGGAAATCGGGACGCTAAACTGACGACATATGCTGATACCCGCTCTTCCCCGCATGGCCGCATCATCGAGGACGATCCGGTAGACCGGAACAGCTTCGCCCCATCCGAATATTGGCGCAGGCGTCGACCAGGTCGGATTTCAGTTCAGAGGCATCGGTTACGCCGAGCCCCGCTGGATATTGCGTGACGCCGACGCGCACTACGGCGTTGCCGGCATGCTGCCGGCTTAGGGGCGATCGCTTCCTCCGACGTGCTCGGGCGGAGAACCAGCACCAGCCGATTGCCGGATCGGACGGTAACGGAAAGCGGATCGGGAGAACCCGCCTCGGCGATGAATCTCTCGGCCATCGCTGGCTTCAGGCCGGGATGGCGCATTGCTGAACCAGGGC
>NZ_RZSR01001799.1:0-458 GCF_004023265.1 Mesorhizobium sp. M1A.F.Ca.IN.020.06.1.1 | reverse complement strand
GTCAATGGTTTCGAAGACGCCGCGCACCACATTGCCGTCAATTCTGACAGCAACCTCGCCGCCGAGCCCCGCGGCGCGCGCCAACCAGCGTTTCCTGATCGCGCTAAGTCCCCGCCCGTCGTCCCACAATCTGAAATTCTCGCTCCAGGCATCCGAGAGCGCCAGGAACAGCATCTCGGCATCGCAATTGGCACCCAGCGCCTGCAGCGACGTCGCCGGATAAGGCAGATCCTCGGGGTATGCCACGACGTTGACGCCGATGCCGACGGCAACCGCGAAACGGCCGCCTTCGAGCAGGGTCGATTCCAGCAGGATGCCGGCAAGCTTGGCGCCGGTGGCGAGCACGTCGTTCGGCCATTTCAGCTCGAAGCGGTTGCGTCCTTCGCTGGCTCCGTCCAGGCCAACGGCGATCCGGCCTTGCGGGACGACGGCATCGAGCGCGTCGGCCAATGCAAGCC
>NZ_RZSR01001798.1:0-459 GCF_004023265.1 Mesorhizobium sp. M1A.F.Ca.IN.020.06.1.1 | reverse complement strand
GAGCAGCGCTCTGGGCACATTCGGTTCGTCGGCAAAGACATCGAGCCCGGCGGCAGCGATGGTGCCATTGGAGAGTGCTGCAGCCAGAGCCGCCTCATCAACCGTGCTGCCGCGGCCGATATTGACGAAGACGCCGTCGGGACCGAGCGCCGCCAGGACCGCCGCGTTGATGGCTTTCTCCGTCGCGGCCCCGCCCGGCGCGATACAAATCAGCGTGTCGACCGCTTCGGCCAGACCCTTAAGCGTCGCATGGTACTCGTAGGACAGGCCATCGACCTGGCGGCGGTTGTGATAGGCGATCGGCAGGCCGAAAGCCTCGAGGCGACGGGCGACGGCGAGGCCGATGCGGCCCATGCCGAAGATGCCGACGCGGCGGCCGCGCAAGGTGAGCCGGCTCAGGCGATAGTCACCCTTCTTCACCCAGTCGCCGTCGCGCAGCCATTTCTCCGCAGCGTACAT
>NZ_RZSR01001797.1:0-460 GCF_004023265.1 Mesorhizobium sp. M1A.F.Ca.IN.020.06.1.1 | reverse complement strand
CACCATTTCCGATCCGCTTTGTCCGCTGGAGAAGGTGCTGGCGAAGTTCGCCGATCAGGCGCCGGAAGTAACTCTGGAAGTGGTGACCCGGCCGCCGAGCGAGCTGCTGCGCGCAATCCTGGTCGGACAGATCCAGATCGCCATTGCCAGTTTTCCACGCACCGCACTAGGGCTTGAATACATTCCTCTCTATGACGAGGTGCAATCATTCTACTGTGGCGTCGATCATCCGCTTTTTTCCACGTCGGACGAGGAAATTGACGTTGGAATTGTGCGTGAACACAAGCTCGTCAGCCGCACTTACTGGGGGCAGCGCGACCTCAAGATATTCGAGAGCGTCGAGCCGCGCGCGCGGGTGAGCGACATGGAGGCCGCAGCGCGCCTGATCCTATCGGGTCGCTTCCTCGGTTATTTGCCCGATCACTACGCCAAGCAGTTTGTCGCTCAAGGCCGCATCCGC
>NZ_RZSR01001796.1:0-460 GCF_004023265.1 Mesorhizobium sp. M1A.F.Ca.IN.020.06.1.1 | reverse complement strand
TCCTGACCCTCGTCCAGCTCCAGCAGGAGGGTGAGATTGTCATCGCCGCAATCGGCGGCTTCGATCTCGAGTATGCCGGTGAGCGCTTTGGGCGAGACGGCTATCGCTACAGCACCGTGCTGATGCGCACCGGCGCAACCCAAGAGATCGAGCTGCCGGTCACGGTGACGCCGCTCGGAGCGGTTTCTCGCCTCGAGCACGCGCTGTGCGGTTTGGAGGAAGAGCAGGAGCGCTATCGCCATCGCCTCGCCGACGCGCGCCGAAGGCTCGCTTCTTATCAGTCGCGAGACGGCGACGAATTCGCCTTTGCCGGCGAGCTGGCAGAAAAGCGCCGCCAACTCGCGGAGGTCGACAAGGCGCTGGCGGCGGATGTCGAGGGCATCGGGAATGCCGTCGCCGCCTGACCCTATGCGGCTAGCGACCCGAGCAACGCGAGGTGGCGCCCCTCCATGCCTGTCTC
>NZ_RZSR01001795.1:0-460 GCF_004023265.1 Mesorhizobium sp. M1A.F.Ca.IN.020.06.1.1 | reverse complement strand
GGCTGACAGACAACCCCGATCTCCCGCCACGGACGGCGGTTTAGCGACCGGCGTTGATGCGTTCAAAGGCGGCGCAACCAGATACCGGGAGTGAAGAGACGCTGTACGGCTCCGTGGCCACATCAGCGCAAGCGCTTCTTCATGCGCTCGATCTGCTCGGGCCTGCCCTCGAAGACATAGCCGTCGCGCGTCTTCTTCATCCGCACGCCAGGACCGGCAGCCTTCTTCAGACTGTCTTTGATGTGTTTTTCCATGCTGCGCGTCAGCTCGCGCTGAAGCTGAGTGGCGGACGTGAGCTTGCGGCCATTGAAGCGCATTTCAATACCGGCCATCGCATTCTCCTTTTGTGTCAGCCCTTCGGCGGGAAGGGATCGTTGCCATAGGTGTTGCGCTCGCGGATACGGCCATTCTCGCCGTGAATGAACATCTCGGAGCCCTGGTTGCGTGCGAGTTCCCGGGC
>NZ_RZSR01001794.1:0-461 GCF_004023265.1 Mesorhizobium sp. M1A.F.Ca.IN.020.06.1.1 | reverse complement strand
CGCATGGGCCGCGAGGTCGGTCCGCGGCTGGCCAAGCGTTTTGCACGCGCGGTGCTCGAGCTCGGCGGCAACAATGCCGGCATCGTCTGCCCGAGCGCCGCGCGCGCAAAACGCTTGGCCAGCCGCGGACCCACCTCGCGGCCCATGCGGGCCCAGCCCGTGGCCGAGACCAGCGGCACCTTCGGATGGTCGACCAGCACCTCGCCGACGGCGCGGTCGCCGATCAGCACCTGGAGCAGGCCTTCCGGCGCATCGGCGCCGAAACGCCTGGCGGCGCGCTCGAAGATCGCCTCGCAGGCAAGCGCCGTCAGCGGCGCCTTTTCCGACGGCTTCCACACCACCGCGTCACCGCACACGAGTGCAAGTGCCGCGTTCCACGACCACACCGCGACGGGGAAGTTGAAGGCCGAGATCACGCCGACGACGCCGAGCGGATGCCAGGTTTCCATCATGCGGTGTCC
>NZ_RZSR01001793.1:0-461 GCF_004023265.1 Mesorhizobium sp. M1A.F.Ca.IN.020.06.1.1 | reverse complement strand
GCGCCAACAGGCGCAGCCACATGTATTGCGCGGTGTTGGTGTCCTGGTACTCGTCGACCAGGATGTATTTGAACTTGCGATGATAGTCCCTCAGCACGTCCGGATAGGCGCGGAAGATGCGGATCGGGTGATAGAGGAGATCGCCGAAGTCGCAGGAATTCAGCGTCTGCAGCCGTTCCTGATAGGCCTTGTAGAGCTGGCGCCCCTTGCCGTTGCCGAAGCTGCGCGCGTCGCCTTCCGGAATCTCGTCGGGGCCAAGGCCCTTGTTCTTCCAGTTGTCGATCATCTGCGCGAAGGTCTTGGCCGGCCAGCGCTTGTCGTCCAGATTTTCGGCCTGGATCAGCTGCTTGATCAGCCGCACCACGTCATCGGTATCGAGGATGGTGAAATCGGATTTCAATCCGGCAAGCTCGGCATGCCGGCGCAGCAGCTTGACGCCGATCGAGTGGAAGGTGCCGAGC
>NZ_RZSR01001792.1:0-462 GCF_004023265.1 Mesorhizobium sp. M1A.F.Ca.IN.020.06.1.1 | reverse complement strand
CGACAACACCATGCGCATCGCACGCGAGGAGGTGTTTGGCCCGGTGCTTGTCATCATTCCCTTCGACACGGAAGAAGATGCGATCGAGATCGCGAACGATACCGCATACGGTCTTGCCGCTTACATCCAAACACGGAACGTCGCGCGGGCGGAGCGGGTCGCGTCCCGTTTGCGCGCGGGTATGGTCCATATCAACGGCGCGCCGCTGCGATATGGCAGCCCCTTCGGCGGATATAAGCAGTCCGGCAATGGGCGCGAGGGCGTTAAGTTCGGCCTCGAGGACTTCCAGGAGGTCAAGACCATACACAGGCCGGACGCGGCCTGACGCGGCGTCCATAACGGGCAATAGCAGCGCCGGCACAGAAGATCGCCGAGTCGCTCTAATGGGGACAAGCTCCCGCAACGAAGCATCAAAGAGGCAGGTTCCATGTTGAGTTCGGATGTATCGGCTCGTCGTTCGGA
>NZ_RZSR01000179.1:0-8064 GCF_004023265.1 Mesorhizobium sp. M1A.F.Ca.IN.020.06.1.1 | reverse complement strand
CCGATAACCTGCCTCGATCAGGTGCTCGGTGGCAGCGCGGCCACCGTCGAAATGCGAGAAGCCGACCAGCATATCGACCGGATCGTGTCCGGTTTCCATCACTTGCACCACCGGGCAGCCGGCCGTCTCCAGCAGCTTTCGCGACTGCGGCGTCTGGTCGATGCCGGCGACGATAAGCGCCGCCGGGCGCTGCGAGGCGAACAGCTGCAGCAGCCGCTCCTCTTCCAGGCCCGAATAGTGGGTATTGCCCATCTGGATGCGGAAAGGGCTGTCCGAAAGACTGTCATAGATGCCGCGCACCACTTCGGCAAAGACATTATTGGTGAGCGACGGCACCAGCACGCCGAAGACCTCCGCGCGCGCCGAAGCCAATGCGCGCGCATTGGGGTCCGGGATGTAACCGAGCTCGTCGACGGCGACCTGTATCTGCCGGCGCAGATCTTCCGAGACCCGCCCAGGCTCGCGCAGCGCACGCGACACGGTGATGGCGCCGACGCCCGCCTTGCGCGCCACATCGGCGATGGTCGGGCGGCCGCCGCCGCGCCGCGAGCGCGGCCTTGTCACCGCCTTGTCCTTTTTGCACGAAAGGAGCGCAGCGGCGAGTTGACGATCAACAGTTTAGCCACAGCAACCATGTTTCGCAGCCCGTCCCATTCCGGTTGGGTCGCGCAGGCCATGGCCGTTGTCAAGCCGACGAATATTGGTTCAGCCGACCCCCGGCAGAGGCGATAAACCCCCCAGGTCAATGCCTCGGTCGTCAGACCGCCCTCGCCTGATCGGCCGTAAGCGCCTGCTCCCGCGTGCCGGAGACGATGATCTCAAGGACCTCGTGCTCGTCGGTGTTCCTGACATGACGGTCGCCGACATTCTCGCCGCGCTTGAGTACCATGACACGGTCGCCTACGGCGAAAATGTCGACCAGCCGATGCGAGATGATGATCTGGGCAACACCCTGTCTTTTCAGTTCCAGCATGGTCTCGAGGAGCCGCGCGGTCGCCATCACCGAGAGATTGGCGGTCGGTTCGTCGAGGATCACGACGCGTGGCTCGAACGAAATCGCGCGGGCGATCGCCACGGATTGCTGGCGACCGCCCGACAGGCTCTCGACCTTCTGGAAAACGGAGTTCACGTCCACCTTGAGCCGCTTCAGCACGCTATCGGCTTCCGCGTACATCTTGCGGCGATTGACGAAAGGGCCTTTGCGCGGCCAGCGGCCGAGAAAGATGTTCTGGCCGACATCCATGTTTCCGCAAAGAGCGAAATCCTGGTAGATCATCTCGATGCCCGCATCGCGGCTCTCATGCGGACTCTTGAAGTGCACCGGTTGACCGGCGACGAGGATTTCGCCGGCGTCGCGCTGATAGGCGCCGGTCAGGATCTTCATGAGCGTCGACTTGCCGGCCGAGTTGTCGCCGACCAGTCCAAGGATCTCTCCGGGATAGAGCACTAGATCGACTTTCCGAAGCGCCTGAACGGCACCGAAGGCTTTTTCGATGCTTCGCATTTCCACGATCGGTTGAGGCAACGCAGCATCAGGCATGAATGGTTTCCCGGGTTCGTGCGCCTCGCGCGAGGCGGGCTCGCAGGCGACCGAAGATATTGGCCTGGCGCACCCAGATGTCGATCAGCACCGCGACAATGAGGATGACGCCGATGAAGACATTGATCCAATGCTGCGGCATGCTGAAGCCCTGGACATTGAGCTGCAGGAGGGCCCTAACGAGTGTGATCACGGCTGCACCGGCCAGAGAACCCAGCATGGTGCCGTAGCCGCCGAAGATCGACCCGCCGCCGATTATCACCGACGCGATGGCGTCGAGTTCGCGGAACTGGCCTGCAACGGGGTTGAAGCTTCGGAAATAGGCGACGTTGATGATCCCGGCCATCGTCGCGCAGAACGCCGCCAGCATGAGCGAGATGAAGCGCGCCCGGTTGGTGTTGATGCCGGCATAGGCGGCGGCGCGGATGTTGCCGCCGGTTGCATAGACCTTTTGCCCGAACGGCGTGTAGGCGAGCACGACACCGGCAATCCCGGCGACGAAGATCATCCAGACCGTCTGCACGCTGACCACCTCGGCCAGTGTTCTGAGGATGCCATCCGGAAGCACGATGCTGAAGTAAAGGAGGATGTCATTCACCTTGCGGCCGAGCAAATTGTAGCCCTCCGGCCAGCCGGTAAGCTGCTGCCCGGCGACGAACCAGGCCGCGAGGCCGCGGGCGATGTAGAACATGCCAAGCGTTGCGATGAAGGCCGGCAGTTTCAAGCCAACGGCGACGACAGCGTTGACGAGGCCGGCAAGCATTCCCGCAAGGAGGCCCATCGCGACAGCGGTGACGGGGTCGGCGCCCAGGACCTTCAGGAAATAGGCCGCCGCGCTGCCGGCGAGCGCCAGGACGGCTCCGACGGAGAGGTCGATATCGCCGGCCGCGATGACGTAGGTAAGCCCGACCGTGATCAGCGCCAGTTCCGTATAGTTGAGCAGGATCGCGAAAGTGTTGGACAGGTTCCACCAGTAATCCGGCCTGAGGAAAAGGCCCGTGAGCCACAGCACCACTGTCAGGATGACGGCGAGGGCATCGCGCCGGGCGAGGAACTTGCCGAACCCCGTTGCCGACAGTGCGATGTCGGTCGCCATCGCGCCCTTGGTCACCACGCCCTCGAGCGCGACCCCGCCGATCTCGAAGGCCGGGGGCGGCGGCCTGCCGCGCAGCCATGCCCAGAGGCGCGCCGCGACCTGGCGGCGGATGAGATAGGGTTCGATCAGCACGGCGATGACAAGCAGCAGTCCGAGGAAGACCGGAACCGCGCCCACTGGCAGGGAGTAGACGGCGTTGACCGTCACCTCCTCCTCGCCGATCTTGATGGTGCGCGTGATCGGCAAACCCTCGCGCAGCACCTTGTCGAGCAGAACGACCAGCGTGGCGCCGAGGCAGGACCCGGCGACGCGGCCGCGACCGCCGAGAATGGAAGCGCCGCCGATGATCACCGCGGCGATGACGGTCAGTTCGCCGCTGACGCCGTAAAGCGGGGTCACGCCCTTGTCCTGAGCGGCCGACAGGAGGCCGGCAACAGCGGCGCAGAGCGACGAGAGCAGATAGGCACGGATCCGCACCCAGTTCGTCGGTATGCCAGCATAGACTGCTGCCTGCTCGTTGCCGCCCGTCGCAAAGGTTTCGTAGCCCCAGCGAGTGTTGGCGAGCACGTAGGCGCCGATCACGGCAACGACCGCGAAGATTGCGATCTGGTTGTTGAAGCCGAAGACGTTCGTCTCGCCGAGATGGAAGAAGAGCGGGGCCTCCTTCGCTTTGCCTGGATAGTAGATCGCCTGACCGTGCGTCAGGGCGAGGACGAAGCCGCGGCCGATCAGAAGCGTGGTCAAGGTGGCGATGAACGACGGCACTTTTAGGATGGTAACGAGCACGCCGTTGACGAGGCCGATCACCATGCCAAGAAGGACGCAGACGGTCACCGACGTGACGATGCCGAGATCGGCGAAGCTTGGCGCGAACAGCCTCGCAAAAACGACGGCCACCAGGCCGTAGATGGAACCGACCGAAAGGTCGAGGTCCTTGTTGATGATGACGAAGGTCATTCCGACGGCGATGATGGCGACCCGCGAGGTATCGCGAAGCAGTGCATGGAACGCCTCCGGCGAGCCGAAGAACGCCGGATTGACGGCAGCGCCGGCGAGATAGATCAGCGCCAGCAGGGCGAGCAATCCCATTTCCCAGCCGCCGACGAGCTGGGATGGAAGGCGACGAACGAGAGCTTCAGCGGGCATTCTTTGATAAGGGGTTCCGATGGTCGAAACGCGCGGGAGGATACCAGCCCTCCCGCGCCGGGTTCAGTGGCGCTTTGACATTCAGTTCTCGAAACGCTTGCCGACCTTTCCAACGGTCTCCTGCGTCACGAGTTGGGCGCGCGTGTCGAGATTGGCGGCCGCGATGCCGCGATCGATCTGCAGATAGAGTTGCATGACCGGATAGAAGCCCTGCAGGAAGGGCTGCTGCCCGAGCGCGCCGGTCAGGTCGCCGCTCTTCAACGCATCCTGCTGCGCCGGACCGAGGTCGAACCCATAGGCGCAGATCTTGCCGGTCTTTCCGGTTTGGGCGACGGCCTTGGCCAGCGCTGGCGTGAACACGTTGTTGCCGGCGAAGGCGCCGACAACGTCACCGCGCGACTCGAACAGCGTCACGATACCGTTCACCGGATCGTTCGGATTGGTGTCGATGCCGGTGTTCTCGGGACCTGCGTCGACCTTGAAGGCCTCGAGCTTGCCGGCATCCTTCAGGCCTTTGACGATCGCGTTGAAGGCCGCGGTGACGCGATTGTTCACCTCGATGTTGCCCATCGCGGTCGATGACGGCAGAACGATCGAGCCCTTCTCGATACCCTTGTCCGCCAGGCACTTGACGAGTGCCTCGCCGGCGATCGCCGCGGCGGAGGCGTCCTGACCGGTGTGGCTGATGCCGCTGCGGTCGAGGATCGTGCCGTCGAAGGAATTGGTCGTTGCTACCGGTATGCCCTTGGCCGCGGCAGCCTTGACGATGTCGTTATAGGCGCCGACCTGGGGCGTTGTCATGATCAGCCCGTCGATCGTCGGATCCTGCACGATCTGATTCAGGATTTCGATCTCGCGGGCCGGGTCGTCGGTCGGAGATTCCGAGCCGAGCAGCAGTATCTTGGCGCCGATCAGATTGCCGGCGGCGGTTGCGCCGACATAGACTGGATCGAAGAAGCCGTTGCCGGCCGTATGTGTGACGATGGCGAAGGTGAGATGGCCATCGGCCGAATGGAAATCCTTGGTGGTGGGGGCTTCCTTTGCGGCTTCCTCGAAGCTGTAGCCGCCGACTGCTTTCTCGACGCCGCCGGACTGCGCGAAGGCGGAGGGCACGCCGAGCAACAACGCCGCGGCGGATGCCGCGAGCGGGAAAGTACGTCTCATGATTATCCTCCCTTGCATTCAACGGGCGGAAGCCGTTCGAGCGCATTTATTCAGGAGATTTTCCGACTGCTTCCTCCCACTTTCGCAATATTCCGCCCAAAGCCTTTCCAAGTAAATAGCCTGCTGCACCCAGTATTCGGGCGCGACGCCATACGAAAGAGCACGGACGAGTATCACCTGACCCCTACCTTTGCGCCGGTAGACAAGCTTGCAATGGCCAGGGTTGCCGGCGGAAATCAGGCCGGCGCTTCCGCGCCTCGCCTCGCCTTCCACATAAGCAGCAAAATCGCCGCGAGATTGACCAGGTTCCAGGCGATGCCGTTGAGGAAGGCGGCGGCATAGGAGCCGGTTAGATCGTAGATCCAGCCCGACATCCAGCCGCCGACGGCCATGCCGAAGATCGTCGCCATCAGGACGATGCCGACGCGCTGGCCGGCTTCTTTGGCCGGCATGTAGTCGCGCACGATGATCGCATAGCAGGGAACGATGCCGCCTTGCGAGAGGCCGAACACCAGCGACACCACATAAAGCGAAGCCAGCCCGTCGAAGGGAATATAGAACAGCAGCGACAAGCATTGCAGCGCCGAACCGATGATCAAGGTTTTCACCGCGCCGATGCGATCGGCGAGGAAACCTGAGCCAATGCGGCTGACAACGCCCGCCGCCAGCATGATCGACAACATGTCGGCGCCGCGCGCGACGCCGTAGCCGAGATCCATGCAATAGGCGACGATATGCACTTGCGGCATCGACATCGCCATGCAGCAGCCGAAGCCGGCAATCACCAGCAGCATCTGCAACGCCGCCGGCGACAGCGAGATTGGCTGCGTCGGCCGGCTTCCCGGCGAGCCATGGGTGGCTTCGCGCGGCGCGCCGCGGCGCAGCATCAGCACCAGCGGCACCATGGTAGCGAGGCAGAACATGCCGATCGCGGCATAGGTGAACCGCCAGCCTTCGCCTTGCATGACATAGGGCATCACCGTCGGCCAGACTGCTCCGGCAAGATAGCTGCCGGATGCGGCCGCGGTCACCGCGACCCCGCGGCGCCGGTCGAACCAGTGCGAGATGTCGGCGATCAACGGGCCGAAGATCGCCGATGTGCCGAGTCCGATCAGAAGCCCCTGGACAAGGCTGAACGCAACGATCGAGCTGGTCAGCGAGGCGAGCAGGAAGCCCGCGCCGAGCGCAATCGCAGAGACGAGCGCCGGGATCCAGTAACCCATGCGGTCGATGGCGCGTCCGACCAGCATATTGCCGGCGGCGAAGCCGACCATGGTCGCGGTATAAGGCATTGAAGCCGCGGCCCTGTCGACGCCGCATTCGGCCTGCACGGCGGGCAGAACGACGACCACCGCCCACATGCCGGCGCCGCCGATCGTCGACAAAAGCATCGAGACGCCGAGCCGTACCCATGCATAGGCGCTGTCGATGCTGGGGCCATCTGCCCGGCTGGAGACGGTTGTCGTCACACCTTTCCTGTCCGCGCTTGTTGGTGATCGGGCGGTTTCCACCCCAAGTATCGGCGATTCCCGGTGCCGAGCAGCGCCACAAGGGACAAATCCGTGGCTCCAGAAATCGGGAACCGGCCATGCCGCCCAGAGTTTTTGCCCCAAGAGAGCGTTGTGCCCAAGGGGAGTTGTGCCCCAGGAAGGAGGTTCGCCATGACCGCCAGGAAAAAATGGTCGGCCGAAGTGACCGCGCACAGCGATGCGCTGGATCTCGAGGAGCACATTTTCGAATCCGACGATGCCAAGAGGATCGCCACCTCGCTGAAGCGCTCGGCTGAGCACAGCCATCGCCGCAAGGCTGAGCCGTTCCGATCCGCGATGTCGATGCTGAATTTCTACATCAACCGCGCCGGCAGGAACCTGCCGGAGAAGCGCAAGCGAGTTCTGGAAAAGGCCAAGGACGAGTTGCGCGTCGCTTTCGGGCGCGAGAAGGAAGACTAAGGACTTGTCGAGGTCGGACCGGGCCTCACCCGGGTATCGGTAGGCCTTAGCGCGAGCGGATGACGTCGTCGGTATTCGCGAGCAGCTTGCGCACGGCGTTGCGCGCAGCATCCGGCCGCTGCAGCCGGATGTTCCTCTCGATCGCTTCGTGCAGTTTCTGGGCGTGCTGCAGGTCGTCCAGCTCGCGTGTCGTATAGGCGAAGAGATGATTGAAGGCGGATTCGATCAGGACGCCCAGGGGCACCAGGAGATCGTTGCCGGAGGCCCTGAGAATGGCCAGGTGGAAGCGGGTGTCGGCGCGCGTCCGCTCCTGCAGATTGGTCGCCTCGCCCATCTCGCGGCAGGCCTGGCTGATCTCGGCCATCTGCTCATCGGTGCGCCGCATTGCGGCAAAAGCCGTCGCCTCGGGCTCGATGATGTGGCGGAATTCCTGCACCGTCTTCAGGAAGACTTCACGGTCCGGCGACGTCGCGTACCAGGAGAGCACGTCGCGGTCGAGCAGGTTCCAGCGCTCCTTCGGCTCAACCCAGCTGCCGATTTTCGGACGTGATGCCAGAAGGCTCTTGGCCATCAGCATCTTGATCGCCTCGCGCACCGCCGAGCGGCTGACGTCGAAAGTCTCCGACCATTTGGCCTCGTTGGGCAGGATGGTGCCCGGCGGGTAGTCGCCGCGCACGATCCGAAGGCCGATTTCGCTGGCCAGCGAGGTATGCACGCTGGCGCCAGGGATGCGCGGCGCGTCCGGCCGGCGAACGCCAGCCATACGCTCGGCGGATGCCGCTTTCGTCGGCCTTTTTTCGTTGTTCGGCTTTGCGTCCCGCATATGCCCAGAAAGTCCGGTTTTCAGAAGCTGTCAAGCGCGGCAAGGCCGGCTTTGCCGCCAGACGCCGCGCTGTGCACAGCTCAACCTATGTTTGTCGGCCCTCACGCTGTTTTGACGTATTTGCGCCAGCTGTGTTCGGGGCGGAAGCCGAGCACGTCCCGCGCCTTGCGGTTGGACAGCAGCGTCTCGAATTCACCGAGCTCGGCTTTCACCGGCACGCCTGGATAGAAACGCTTCAGGAGCTCGGCCGTCGGCAGATCGGACGAGGTCTCGTCATTGGCAGCGTTGAACACCTGGTAGCCCAGCCCATCCTTCTCGATGGCGCGCAAGGCGATCTGGCCGAGAT
>NZ_RZSR01001791.1:0-462 GCF_004023265.1 Mesorhizobium sp. M1A.F.Ca.IN.020.06.1.1 | reverse complement strand
CCCAAAGATAATCTTCCCACGCCAAGATTAAATTACGCGATCGCGGTAGGAGATTTCCTAGGAACCTGCCGTACCGGCGACGAAGGCCCGGACGTGGGCGACGAACTCGTCGAAGGCCGGCTCGCCCTCAAGCAGGATGTGGTTTTGGCTTTCCAGCTCGAGGAAGCTGGCGCCGGGAATGCCTGCCGCCATGGTGCGGCCGGACTCGACCGGGGCAACATTGTCTTCCCGCGCGTGCAGCACCAGGGTCGGCACCCGCACTTTTTCGAGCAGCTCGCTGACATCGATCACGGAAAAGGCGGTCTGCAGGCGCCAGGCGTCGTCCGGCAAAACCGTGCGCCGCATCAGATCGTCCATCCAGGCGAAATGTTCGTGCGTGGCGCCGGGGATGAACATGGAGCAGAAGGCTTGGCGGAACATCGGGTTCGACTTGCCCCAGCTCTCGCGCATCAGCGTCGATAC
>NZ_RZSR01001790.1:0-464 GCF_004023265.1 Mesorhizobium sp. M1A.F.Ca.IN.020.06.1.1 | reverse complement strand
TGTCGGTGCGCCCGGTGCGAAGCACGGTGAAGTGACGCGCGGCCACATCCGGGAGCTTGTCGAACAATGCCTTCTCGTAGGCCGAAACGAATTCCGGGTTCTTCAGGTCGTGCCTGGAGATTTCCAGGTTTCCGCGCCGGTTGTCGAGCCAATGTTCGCCCGGCATCAGGACAGCCTGGATCTCGCCCTTGTAGAGGGCAACGGCACGTTCATTTTCCTTCACGAGGACGCGCTGGCGTCCCAGAACCTTTTCGAGAATGGTCTTCATTGTCTTTACTCCTGTCGGGCATGGCCCCATGTGAGGCGTCACGTCATGCGTCGATCGTCCTTTCGTTTCTCGCTTCGTTTCCCGGCACGAATGATCCGGAGACCGGTGGCATCGCCAGGCGGCGGGCCTTCGGGAGCGGATCGCGGGGCGGCAAGGCGGGCGCCGGCGCCCGAAGGCTCCTTTGCCGGCATTGCCG
>NZ_RZSR01001789.1:0-466 GCF_004023265.1 Mesorhizobium sp. M1A.F.Ca.IN.020.06.1.1 | reverse complement strand
CCTCCTTGGCGCGGAACATCATCTCGCGATAGTCGCGCCGATTGTCGGCGGTCGATTCGACGCCGATGACGTCGAAGCGCTTCTTGATGGTGCCGGAGCTCTCATCGGCGGCCAAAAGGCCCTTGCCATCCGCCACGATCGCGGCGGCAATGTCTTCGAGACGTTCGCTCATGGTGCTCTCCTAAGGTGCGTTTATTCCGCGCTAGCAGAACACTACCGCCAAAGGAATGACGCCGAAAAGCTCGAATCGATTGAAAGTCTCGATAGCGGCGTCCGTTCGGAAAGTCTTGAATGACTCAGCGCTTCAGCACCTCGACGCCCGGCAGCGGCTTGCCTTCCATCCATTCGAGGAAGGCGCCGCCGGCGGTCGAGACATAGGTGAAATCGTCGGCGACGCCGGCATGGTTGAGCGCGGCCACCGTGTCGCCGCCGCCGGCGACCGAAACCAGCTTGCCTTCCTTTGTGC
>NZ_RZSR01001788.1:0-467 GCF_004023265.1 Mesorhizobium sp. M1A.F.Ca.IN.020.06.1.1 | reverse complement strand
ATCGAGACATGGTCTTCCTGGTTGGCCGAGGTCGGGATCGAATCGACGCTCGCCGGATAGGCCTTCTGCTTGTTTTCCGAAACGAGCGCCGCCGCCGTCACCTGCGGGATCATGAAACCGGAATTGAGGCCAGGCTTCGGCGTCAGGAAAGCCGGCATGCCGGAGAGCGCCGGATCGACCAGCATGGCGATGCGGCGCTCAGACAGCGAGCCGATCTCGCAGACGGCAAGCGCGATCATGTCGGCGGCAAAGGCCACCGGCTCGGCGTGAAAATTGCCGCCCGAGAGCGCGGTGTCGTCCTCGGCGAAGATCAGCGGGTTGTCGGTGACGCCGTTGGCTTCGGTCTCCAGCGTGTCGGCCGCCTTGCGCAGGACGTCGAGCGCGGCGCCCATCACCTGCGGCTGGCAGCGCAGGCAGTATGGATCCTGCACGCGCTCGCCGCCTTGTTCGAAGCAGAGACGCTCTAC
>NZ_RZSR01001787.1:0-468 GCF_004023265.1 Mesorhizobium sp. M1A.F.Ca.IN.020.06.1.1 | reverse complement strand
AGAAGAGGTTGAGGAAGGAGCATTTGGGGTAAGGCGTTCCACGCTCCCAATTGCCCAAAGTCGAGTTCTACGGCGAAGGATCGGCGTCGATAAGATCCTGCCCGCAGGTTCCGTTTCCCGTCTATGCTCCCTGCGCTAGACTCCGCCTGAACAGGATCGACCGCCATGATCGTCCAGGCCTGCATCAACGGCGCCCGCGCCGCGGATTTCCACCTCGCCCTGCCGCTCGACCCGGATGCCATGGCACGCGACGGCGCGGCCTCGGTTGCGGCGGGTGCCGCCGAACTGCATGTGCATGCGCGCGGCGCCGACCGGCAGGAAAGCCTTGCCACGGAAGCGATGGACTGGACGATGACGGCGCTGCGCCGCGCCTGCCCCGGCACACTGATCGGCGTTTCGACCGGCGCCTGGATCGAGAAGGACGACAGGCGCACGATTGCGGCCATCGCCGGCTGGCATGAGCTGCCC
>NZ_RZSR01001786.1:0-469 GCF_004023265.1 Mesorhizobium sp. M1A.F.Ca.IN.020.06.1.1 | reverse complement strand
CATAGCCGTACCAAGGACCTGCCGGCGCTGGCGCGCACCGCCGATATCCTGGTCGCCGCCGTCGGCCGTCCAGAAATGATCAAGGGTGATTGGGTGAAGCCCGGCGCCACCGTTATCGATGTCGGCATCAACCGCATCCCGGCGCCAGAGAAGGGCGAAGGCAAGTCGCGGCTGGTCGGCGACGTCGTCTATGCCGAAGCGGCCGCGGTCGCCGGCGCCATCACGCCGGTCCCCGGCGGCGTCGGACCGATGACCATTGCCATGCTGATGGCCAACACTGTAGCTTCCGCCTACCTCGCGGCCGGATTGAAGCGGCCGTCCTTCTGATCGGAAAGCAGCATCCTTGCCGAATCTTACTGCTCCTGTTGAACGGCCGGTCATGGGCGATCCCGTTCAGGGCGGTCGGCAGTTCGGCTTCCTGCTGGTCGACAAGTGTTCGATGTTCTCGCTGGCGGCGGCGATCGATTGC
>NZ_RZSR01001785.1:0-470 GCF_004023265.1 Mesorhizobium sp. M1A.F.Ca.IN.020.06.1.1 | reverse complement strand
GGGAAGAACGGCGTGTCGCCGGCCGCACTGACCAGCGACCGGTAGCCCGTGTCCGCTGCCGCCCATTCAAGGCCGGTGAGGATGCCGGCGAGCGGGCCGGCATGGCCCTCTATCGTATCGGCAAGCACCGGAAGGTTGGTGCCAGCAAACCGTGCCGGATCGCCGTTGGCGTTGAGCGCCAGCGTGGCGACCTGCAGTGTGAGACGCGCGGCGACATGCTCGATCAGCCTGACCTTGCCCAGCGAAAGCAGCGTCTTGTCGCCGCCGCCCATCCGGCGCGACTGGCCTCCCGCCAGGATGATGCCTGCAACGCTTCGGTCCATCGGGACTATATGCCGTCCGGCGCCATGTCGGGTCCAGCGCTTTCGGCGGCAGGCTGGCGCCTGCCGACGACACGCTCGCGGTAGAGCGCGTAGAGGCCGGAGGCGATGATGATCGCGGCGCCGACGATCATCGGCAGGTCGGGGGGA
>NZ_RZSR01001784.1:0-472 GCF_004023265.1 Mesorhizobium sp. M1A.F.Ca.IN.020.06.1.1 | reverse complement strand
GTGCTGGCCGGATTTCTTCAGCGCCGGCGCCGCGCCGCTGCGCGAGGCGCGCAGCGCGTTGACGCTCTCGACCAGCATCAGCCCGCCAACGGTGCCGAGCAGCGCGACGTAGAGCAGCGAAATGAAGAGGTCCAATTGGCCGAGCCGGCGCAGCAGCGCAAAGACATAGATGCCGGCGGTCGAGCCGACAATGCCGCCGGCCAGAAGCACTCCGCCGAGCTTGAAGTCGAGCGTGCCGCGCTTGAAGTGCGACAGCGCGCCGGAGAAGGAGGAGGCTATGACCTGGTTGGCCCCCGTGGCCACCGCGATCGCCGGCGGGATGTTGTAGAAGATCAGGAGCGGCGTGATCAGGAAGCCGCCGCCGACCCCGAACATGCCCGACAGGAAACCCACCGCCGCGCCCATCGCGAGCAGCACGAACACGTTGACGGAAATTTCCGCGATCGGGAGATAGATGCCCACCCGTCTGTCT
>NZ_RZSR01001783.1:0-473 GCF_004023265.1 Mesorhizobium sp. M1A.F.Ca.IN.020.06.1.1 | reverse complement strand
GTTTACATATATCGAAAGAAATGTGGTTTATCAACCACTCAGACTCGGGAGAAGCAACCATGTTCGGACAAAGGCTGCGACTGGCGAGAAAGAAGACCGGCCTGTCGATGCAGGCCCTTGCAGACCGCGTTTCCCCGAAGGTCAGCGCCCAGGCGATCAGCAAATACGAAGCCGACAAGATGATGCCGTCGTCGGCCGTTCTGGTCGGCCTCGGCAAAGCCCTTGGCGTGTCTCTCGATTTCCTCATGGGCGGGCAGGTCGAGGCGCTCCGCGGAATCGAGTTCCGCAAGCACTCGGGAACCTCGGCCCAGGATCGGGCCCAAGCCGAAGCGATCGTCACCGAGAAGCTCGAAGACTATCTGGCTATCGAGGACATCCTCGAACTGGCTCCGCCAGGCGATCCCTTCGGCGATCTCGTCACCGATAATCTCGAACGCTTCGAGGCGGTCGATGCGATAGCGAGAGAATTGCGT
>NZ_RZSR01001782.1:0-473 GCF_004023265.1 Mesorhizobium sp. M1A.F.Ca.IN.020.06.1.1 | reverse complement strand
ACCTGAAGTCGCGCGGCTTCGGGCTGACTCTCGCCTCCTTCCGCCTCACCGGCAACATCGCCGAGATGGCGTCCGGCCGGCTGATTGAGCAGGCGGAAGTGACGGCGCTTCTCGACGATTTCTTCGATGCCCAGGCCGATTGGCAAAGCATCACCGACGGCGCCGCGGAGGCGCTGGCGTCGCTCGGACAGCGCGCCGAGATCGTGCTCCTGACCGCGATGCCACACAAGCACCGCGCCGTGCGCCGGGCGCATCTCGACGTGCTGGGCCTGAACTACCCGCTGCTGACCACGGAAATGGCAAAGGGCCCAGCCATCGCCAAGCTGCGCGGCGCCAAGGGCCGGCCCGTCGCCTTCGTCGACGACCAGCCCTCCAACCTGCTGTCGGCGCGCAGCTCTGTCGTCGACGCGCACCTCTTCCACCTGATGGCCGACAATTCGCTGCGCGCTTTCCTGCCGCCGACGCCGGACGAC
>NZ_RZSR01000178.1:0-8149 GCF_004023265.1 Mesorhizobium sp. M1A.F.Ca.IN.020.06.1.1 | reverse complement strand
GGGAAGCGCTTCGGCGCGCGCGCTTCCGCCACGCGCATTGGCGTGTCGGCTATCGCTTTACCGATGCCCTGGGCGTCGCCGATACCGGCAAGCTCGGCACCGGCTGGTCGGTGCTGCCGGACCCGGGCGATCATTTCTATGCCGACCCGTTCCCCTTCTGGTGGCAGGGTCAGCCCTTTGTGTTCGTCGAGGACTATCCGCACGCGACCGGAAAGGCGGTCATTTCCGTTGTCCCGTTCGACGCGGATGGCGTTCCTGGCGAGCCTCGGGTCGTGCTGGAGGAGGCTCACCACCTCTCCTACCCGCAGGTATTCGAGCGCGACGGCGCGATCTGGATGCTGCCGGAGGCGAGCGCCGGCGGCAAGCTCACACTCTACCGCGCGTCGGGCTTCCCGGACAGCTGGCTTGCCGAGACCGTGCTGGTCGAAGGCGAGATTTCCGATGCCACCTTGTTCGAGCATGAAGGCATGCTCTGGCTGTTCGCCACGGATCGTGACGGCCATGGAAGCACTTCCGACACGCTGGTGATTTTCTCCGCCCCCGCGCTTGCCGGTCCGTGGCGGCCGCATCCGGCGAACCCGATCCTGATCGACCACCGCATGGCCCGCCCCGGCGGAGCCTTCGTGCGCAACCGCGACGGCCGCGTGCTTCTTCCGGTCCAGGACGGAACGCTGGGCTATGGCGGCGGGCTGGGCCTGTCGAAGCTGCTGGAGCTCAACCAGCAGACGGTGCGGCTGTCGCCGCCGCGGCCGATCGATGCGGCTGGCGACTTTCCTTATCCGAAAATCCACACACTCAATCGGGCCGGGCGCCTGGAAGTGATCGACGGGATCGCCGCCGTGCGCAAGCGGTCAGGCAAGCAGTAGCGCCTCGTAGCCCGCGCACATCCTGGCCGGCGAATACTTATCCCGCAGCCGCCGTCCCGCCTCTGAAAGCCTGGCCTTGGCTTCCGGCCGCGCAAACAGATCGCCAAGGCCCCTGGCCATGCCGGCAGCGTCGGCCTCGACGAAGAGTGCGGCGGGAGAGCCGTCCTCCGCGGTCAGCACCTCGCGCAAGACGTCGAGGTTGCTCGCCACGACCGGCAGCCCGGAAATGGCGGCTTCGACGCAGGCGAGGCCGAAGGTCTCCGTCATCGAGGCAAACGCATAGGCATCGCCGGCCGCGAGGAATTCGAAGATGCGCGCCGGCGGAACCTCGCCCACGAGATGCAGGCGGTCGGCAACGCCGCGGCTTTCGGCAAAGGCGACGAGCGCTTCGCGCTCCGGCCCCGCGCCTGCCAACGCGACATGGACGTCGGGCAGTCGATCGAGCGCGCCGACAAGCGCGATCTGGTTCTTCATCCGCGTCAGCCGGCCCGATGATACGGCCAGCCAAACGTCCTGCGGCAGGCCGAAGGCGGCGCGCGCCGCTGCCTTGTCGAATTCCTCGCCCGGCGCGGGTACGCCGTGATCGATGCGACGCATGCGCCGCCGATAGGAGCGCGGATAGCGATCGAACTGCGCTTGAGTCCAGCCGGAATTGACGACATTCGCCTGGTAAAGGCCGACCGTGCCCATCAGCTTGTCGATTTGGGAGAGCAGCCCCATGACGCCCATGCTTTGCGGGGCGCCGCTTTGGTTTGCGACGATGTGCCTGACGCCGGCCAGCCGGGCGCCGATCGTGCCGAAGATGTTGCCATAGTGTTGGTAAGTGATGACTGCGTCGGGGCGTGCCGCGCGCAGATATCGCGCCAGGCCGACGGTCGCCCGGATCTGCCCGGGCAATCCGCGCGGTCTGTCCGTCAGGACGAAATCCGCATTGGGATCGCGGTCGTAGGCTTCGGTCTTGCGGTACATGAAGACGGTGCGCACCTCGTGCCCGCGCGCCCGCAAGCCCTCGCCCACCATGTCGGAGATGCGCTGCGCCCCCGCTGCTTCCGCCTGGGTCTGCACTTGGACGATCTTCACGTGCGCCCCTTCAGGAGGGCATGAGGCACCAGCCCGATCCTGTCCAGGGACAAGCCGAGGATCGACGGGTTGATGCCGATTCTGCGCCGGGCGATCAATACCCCGAAAGCCGTCCATGCGATGACGGTTCCGGCAATGCTGAGGGCCGCTCCTATGGACCCGAGGTAGTAAGTTGCCACGGCCGTCACGCAAAGTCCGACAACGTTGACGATGACCAGCACCTTGAAGAGCGCATGCTGCAGACCCGTCAACTGCAACAGGACTTCGATCGGGCCGCAAGCGGTGCCGAACGTCGCCCCGATGCCGAAGATGACGAGCGTCGCCCTCATGGTCGGCGTCGCATAGGCCGGATTGAAGATGGACAGGATGAAGTCGCCGAATATCCAGAAGGACGCCAGCACGCACAGCGCAATGGCCGAGCCGCCAAGCGCGGCGAGGCTGGTGATGCGCTGAACGTGAGCCCTGTCGCCGCTGTAGAAGGCCGCCGATATCTGCGGCGCCAGCGCCTGGTTGATGCCGTTGAGGGCAAGGGTCACGAAGCGCGTGGTCCGGTCCGCCACGAAGATCGCGCCTGCCGCCTCTGGCCCCAGGATCATCGCCACGAGCAGGGTGCTGACCTGGCCGAGCGCGGGCGGCAGCGAGGTGACGCCCCACAGGCCAAGCGTCACCGTCTTGAATTCCTGCTTTTGCCCTTCCGTGAGACCACCGCGATCTGCCCGCGCCGTGTCGCGCAACAGCACAATTGTTTGCGGGACGACCGACAGGATGAGCAGCAGCGCCGTCAGATATGTCGCCGCGATCGCATCGATCTTCACTTGCATGAAGTGCAGCGCCGCAACGGCGGCGATTGTCGCCGCGCGCCAAATGATGTCCCGCGGCAGCAGGCCCGATATCAGCGCGTTCTTGGCCCGGAAGGCGCCCGAGGTAAACTCCGACCAGCCGAGCGAGAACGACAGCACCGCTGCCGCCACGCATAGCGGCAGCCATTCCGGCGTTCCCCTGCCGATGAAGGGCAGGAATCCCACCACGATGATGAGCAGGCTGGTACCGACGAGCCCGGCCAGCGCCACGAGAATGGCGCGCGCCATCAGCCCGTGAGCCGAGCCGAGATCGCCCAGCCCGGCATATTGAGGCCAGAATCTGAGCACGGTGCTCTGCTGGCCCACCGAAGCGAAGAAGGAAACCAGGCTCGCGCCGGCATAGGTAGCGCTGTAAAGACCGAACTCGCGTTCGTTCGTCACCATCGCCACGGCCACGAACATCAGGAAGGACAGGCCCGCGCTGGCAAGCTTGATGATGCCGGCCACGGCGCCGCTCTTGGCAAGCGCCGTGACCGACATGCGCATGTCGGTCGCCGGGCTGGCCCCTGCCCCGGGGGCGGCCTCGCGGTTCCCTTTAGTGTCCTTCAACCTCGCCTCCTGAGACGATCGGCGATGGGCTACCCGCACCTACGACGACGCTCAAAACCCGATCCTGCATAAGCAAAATGCCGCAACCGCGCCAGCGCGAACGCTTCGCATGGTTACCGGCATCGCCAGCGCCGAGCGCATCGTCACGCCGCCAAGCTTAACGGATGGCTAACGATAATCCTTAATACTGTGGAGACGAGTGAGGTCGTGAAGTCGCGGCTCTCGACGAGGAAAATCGATGAAGCCAGCCAGTATCGACGAGCGCACTCTTACGCCGTTGTTCGACATAGGTGCAGTGTGGGCCATCCTTTGGGCGCGACGCGTGATGGTGCTTGCCATCGCCGGCGCGGCAGTGCTGCTGGCGCTCTCCTATCTTGCGGTGACCAAACCAAGCTATACCGCAACGGCCTCGATACTGATCGACCCCCGCGACACGCGCGCGACCAATTTCAACAACGTGCTTCCGGGGATCGGCTCCGACAGCGCCGCTATCGCCAGCCAAGTCTTCGTCATCCAGTCGCCAGACCTGCTCGGCGCCGTCTTCAAAAGCCAGAAGCTCGACAGCGATCCGGAATTCGCCGGCGGCGGCCTTGCTTCACGTCTGTTCGGAGCCGGCGCAAGCGCGCCGCAGGACGCCGCCTTCAAGCGCTTCCAGAGCAAGGTTTCTGTCGAGCGCGAAGGGCTGACCTACGTCATCAATGTCAGCTTCACGTCGCCGTCGCCGGAAAAGGCCGCGCGCATCGCCAATGCCATCGTCGATCAGTACCGGGCAGGCCTGGTGGGAGAACGCGAGAGCGCCAACAGCGACGTGAATACGCTGCTCACGGACAGGATCTCCGGCCTGCAAAAGGACGTCAGCGACGCCGAGCGGACGGTCGAAGACTTCAAGACGAAACACAATATCGTCAATTCGACGGACGGCGGCACGCTGCAGTCGCAGCTCGATCAGCTGACGACGCAGCTGATCGCCGCCCAGGGCGACGCTGACCAGGCCAAGGACCGCTACAATCAGGCGCTGGCTGCGGGCAGTTCGCCGGCCGGGCTCGCCAAGCTTGCGGATATTCTTACCTCCACCTCGGCCATCAAATTGCGCGATGACTACAACCAGCGCGCCACCGAGCTTGCCAGCCTGCAAACGATGTACGGGCCGCGCCACCCGACCATCGGGCGGCTGCAGTCCGAGCTGGAGCGGTTGAAGCGGCTGATGTCCGCCGAGGCGGATCGCATAAGACAGCAGTTGAAGGCCAGCTATGATCTCGCTGTGCAGAATGTCGGCAAGCTGCAAGACAAGCTCGAAGCCCTGCGCCAACAGTCGACGAACTCGAACATCGCGCAGGTACAGCTGCGGCAGCTGGAATCGAAAGCCCAGGCGGCGCGCGCCGTGCTCGACGACTATCTCAAGCGGGCGCAGGAAACGTCGCAGATGCAGGGCGTGCAGACTTCCGAAGCGCGCAAGATCGGCGTGGCTTCGCCGCCTGTCCAGCCGACATGGCCGAAGCCGGTCCTGCTTCTCTTGGTGAGCGCCGTTCTGGGACTCCTCGCCGGATGCGGCCTCGCTCTGGCGCTTGGTCCGGTCTCGCAGCCGCAAGAGGACCCGCAGTCGCCGACGGCGGCCGTGCCGGAGCCGTTCGTGGACCGTAAGGACAGCGCGCCGGTCAGCCCCCGGCCATTGCCGATGCCAGCCAATTTCGGCGAGTACCGTCTGCCCGGCGTCGCCGGTGGGACCGCCTATTCAAACATCAAGGCGATCAGGAAACAGCTCTTCCAGACCGGAAACGAAACGCTGTCGCTCGCCGTCCTGAAGATCATGCGACAGATGGTCTTGCACCTGAACGACCACGGCAAACCGTTCGTCATCCTCGTGTCTTCGATCCACAGCAGTTTCGAGGCAAGGATTGCGGGCGCGATGCTGGGCATAGGCATGCAACGGGCCGATCAGAACGTGCTGATGGTGGAAATTGGCGATCGTCTGTCCAGCGCGACGACTGACGGCGCCGGATTGTTCATCGATGGCGCGACCGGTCTGCAGACGATCGTGTGCAGCTCAGTGGCGGAAAAAAGTCCTGGCGTTGCCGATCGCAACTCGTTCCGTGGCATTCTGGCCGAAGCCGGGAGCGCGTTCGATTTCGTGCTCGTGATCGCGCCCTCGCTTAATGAGAACGGCTGGAATCCGGAGCTCTTCGCCAAAGCCGATCTTGCGCTTCTGGCGCTCAGCCCCTCCGAGCAGCCTTCGGAAGCCGCCAGGCTGCTCGCGCAAAAATTCGGTGCCGGCCAGATCGGTCGCAGTGCCACCCTTGTCGTCGCGCCGGCTGACGCGCGGCCAGCCGCGGCGATCGACAGTCCGCGAGCGGCCGGCGAGCAGCGCCGCAGCGCCGCCGCCCGGGGCTAGACCGTGGAGGCGGTGCATCGATGACATCGCCGCCCAAGGTGTCGAGGCGACAGGCGCTGGCCTTTGCCGCCGGAGCCGTTGTCGCCGTCTCCCCTCCGCCGCAATCCGCTGCGCTCGCGACGGCCGGCCAAGTTCCGTCGCGCGGCTTCAACCTTCCCGGATGGCTCGACCGAAACGATGGGCTTGCTCCCGCCACGGCCACGCTTGAGAAGCTGCGGCAATCAGGCTTCGAAACGATCCGGCTGCCGGTCAACAGCGATCTCGTCTCCAGCGGCGACCCGGCAACGCTTCGCCGCATCCAGAACGGGATCAGGGATCTTGTCGGGCTCGGCTTTTCGGTCCTCCTCGACATGCATCCTTCTGGCGAGCTCGTAGCGGCTTTTCGAAACGATCCCGAGGCGGCTGCAGGAAGAGTGCTTCAGGCCTGGACGGCGTTGCGTGCCGTCGTTGCCGATCTGCCTGCGGAGTGGGTCTATCCCGAGCTGCTGAACGAGCCACCGATGGAACGGAGCGCCTGGCTGGCGCTGCGGGAACGGATCGCCGCGGCGCTGCGGGCGAAATGTCCGCGCCACACGCTGGTCTGGGGACCGGCACGGTTTCAGGGCATCTGGGAAATCGCCGACACGCCGCCGCTCGCCGACGACAACCAGATTGCCGCCGTTCACTATTACGCCCCCTTGGCCTTCACCCACCAGTGCGAGACCTGGGATGCCTCGCCGCTCGCCCGCATCGCGGACCTGCCCTTTCCCGCAAGCAAGGGAATGGCCCAGGTGAGCCGGCTTATCTCCAAACTGCGGTCGGCCGGCGACGAAGAAGCCGCCAACCTCGTTGAAGAGGAATTGTCGGCGCCTTGGACGGCCGCGCGGATCGGCTCCGATTTTGCCGATCTGGCGCGCTGGTCCACCACCAACGGCTGCCCGGTCATGCTGAACGAATTCGGTGTGCTCAACTTCTGCGTGGATGCCGAAAGCCGCGCCTCCTGGGTGCGCGCCGTGCGCAAGGCGGCTGAAGCGAACCATGTGGCATGGACCTATTGGGAGCTCGATCAGGGCTTCGGCTTCATCAGGAGCAGGCAGAGCGTCGAGGGCTTCGACGGCTCGATGATTGCCGCGCTCCTTGGAGGTTAGGCCGGAAATGGACGACAGGCGCCATCTACGCTTGCTGGGACAAGTGACGAGCGGAGCGGATCAGCGATGAGCACGACGCAGGTCTCTTCGCCCGTCAGACTGGGTTTGCCGGGCAGGGATACGCCCGAAACCTTGCTGCATGTCGGCACGGCCTTGCTTGTCGTTGCGCTCGCCGTCTCCGCATTTGCCGTGTGGACGCCGTTCGGGATTGCCGCAACATTCGTGCTGACGCTGATCGTTTCGAACGCGATGCCGGCGGGCGTTCCGGTGCTGATCATCTGCGCCTTTCTCTTTCAGAACCTCGTGGTCGCCTGGTTCACCCCCTACATTCCCGACAACGACACGTTCGACGCGCTGCGCGGCACCAACTTCATCATCCTGATGACAGCGTTCGGCATTTTCCTGGCCGCCTCATTTCAGTACCGCGTCCGCGCGCTGACCGAGTTGCGCCCGTGGCTGCTGCTGAGCATGGTCCTGTGCGGAACGATTTGTTTCTATTTCGCTCTCGGCGTCGTGCATGGCGACCCCAAGGACGCGGTCGTCTATTTCCGCAACACGATCACGCCGCTCGCCTGCTTCCACGTCGCGGTCCTCGCCGCCAGCCTTTATCCCGTCGATCTGCGCAAGAGCATGCTGTGGCTCGGCGCCGGCGCGATCGTCTATGGCTATGCGGAACTGACCTTCACCATGGATTTCCTCGGACTGTTCCACGGCGACCAATATGTCGAGCGCAGCATCTCGCGGCAGGTCGAGACCGGCGTGTGGGAAAAAGCGCTTCAGGAAACCGGTTTCGTTTACCGTGGGATCGAAGACGTGATGACCACGACCTTCTTCAACACGCCCCTGTTCAACGACATCCTGCCAAGCGTCTTCCGTATCGGCGGCCCGAACTTCCATCCGATCAGCTATGCTTACGCCTTAAGCATCATTTCGGCCTGGCTGCTCTTCAAAGGACGATGGGTGCTGCCTCTCGCGGCTCTGCCGCTGCTGCTCGTCATCGGCTCCAAGGGCGCGACCTTCATGCTTTTCGTCGCAATTGCCGTGCGGCTGATCTACAGTCCCTCCCGCGCCGGTCTGGCGCTCATGGCCGCGATGGCCCTGGCCGTGGTCTGGACGACGGCGGCGATCGGCTATGGCGCCACCCATGGCGACTATCACGTCCTCGGTCTGATTGCCGGCATGCGCGATTTCCTGGCCGATCCGCTCGGCCAGGGCTTGGGTCTCGGCGGCAACCTGTCGAGCACCAGCATCAATCTCAACTGGCAAACCGCCCAGGCC
>NZ_RZSR01001781.1:0-476 GCF_004023265.1 Mesorhizobium sp. M1A.F.Ca.IN.020.06.1.1 | reverse complement strand
CCTCCGTGGCCGGCCGGATTTCCCGAGATCGAGCCAGGAGACGTCGCCCTCCGGCTCGCCAGCCTTGCGCTTGCGGAAAAACAGAATGTCGACCACGACGTCCGTACCGGCACCGGCGCGAAAGCTTCCCTCGGGCAGACGGATCGCAGCGATGAGATCGGCCGACTTCGCGATCGTCTCCCGCGCGGTGCTGTCGGCCTTGTCCATGGTGCCATGACTGGTCACGAAGGCGGCGAGACCGCCGGGCTTCAGCAACCGAAGCGCCTTCACGATGAAGTAGTCGTGCAGACGCAGGCCGAGGGAGCGCAAGGCGCGGTCGGACCGCACCGTGAGATCGGAGAATGGCGGATTGCCGATGGCGAGGTCGAATCGCGCCGGCAGCTCGGTGCGGGCGAAATCGCCGGTGACGATCCGCGCCCGCGGCTGCAGCAGCCGGGCGATGCGCGCCGTGACGGGATCGAGCTCGACACCGGTGA
>NZ_RZSR01001780.1:0-476 GCF_004023265.1 Mesorhizobium sp. M1A.F.Ca.IN.020.06.1.1 | reverse complement strand
TCCCTGGCCCGGCAATGTGCGCGAGCTGGAAAATCTGGTGCGCAGGCTCGCCGCGCTCTATTCGCAGGATGAGATTTCGGCCGAGATCATCGAGGCCGAACTGAAGACCGGCGAGCGATCTGTCGTGCCGGACGGCGGCGCGCTGATCCCCGACGACCTGTCGATCGGCCAGGCGGTCGAGCATTTCCTGCAGCGCTATTTCGCGTCCTTCGCCGGCGACCTGCCGCCCTCCGGGCTCTACCAACGCATCCTCGCCGAGGTCGAATATCCGCTGGTGCTGGCTTCGATGACCGCGACGCGCGGCAACCAGATCAAGGCGGCCGAGCTTCTGGGCCTCAACCGCAACACGCTGCGCAAGAAGATCCGCGAGCTTGGCGTCAACGTCTACAAGGCCGCCAGGCAGCCCTGACTTTGCCTTCACTTTTGGGGATTAAGTCGGGGAAAGATTTCCGTCCCGGCCACACTTGTTGCATAAT
>NZ_RZSR01001779.1:0-476 GCF_004023265.1 Mesorhizobium sp. M1A.F.Ca.IN.020.06.1.1 | reverse complement strand
GCGTCCTCCTGACCACCGGCATCTTCGGCGTCGCCGCCTACTACCTCCTCAATCTCAGCTGGCTGGAATCCTCGCTGCTCGGCGCCGCCGTCGCTTCGACCGACGCAGCGGCGGTGTTCTTCCTACTGCGCGCCGGGGAGATCCATTTGCGCGAGCGCGTCCGCTCGACGCTCGAGGTTGAATCCGGCACCAATGATCCGATCGCCATCTTCCTCACCATCTCTTTGGTCGAGATCATCGCCGCGCATGCCAACCCCGAGGCAAACGTTCTCGCCACCAGTTTGGTGATCGGCTTCGTCATCAACATGGGACTCGGCGCCATCATCGGCGTGCTCGGCGGCTTGGCGATCGTGCGCCTCGTCGAGCGGCTGAACCTCGACCATGGCCTGCTGCCGATCTTCGTGCTGACGCTGTCGCTGATGGTGTTCGCCGCGGCGGGCGCCATCGGCGGCTCGGGCTTCCTTGCGGTGTATCTC
>NZ_RZSR01001778.1:0-477 GCF_004023265.1 Mesorhizobium sp. M1A.F.Ca.IN.020.06.1.1 | reverse complement strand
GGATAGGGCCTTGGCCGGGCAAGCCGCTGGACCCAGCGGAAGGCGTCGCGGCTAAGGCGCGAGCGCATCTTGTCCCGCGAATTGACCCTGAGCAGCATGTTGCCGGTGATCAGCAATTTGGCGAGCCGTATCGACAGATCGGGCTTGATGCGGTTGGCAAGGGCGATCGCGCGCGGCTCGTCGAACAGCCGCCCGGTCACATTGAGCACGGTCGCCAGCTCGAGTTCGATGCCGGTCATACGCGCGGCTTCGAGAAGGCGCGCTTCGGCTTCCGGCGATTGCAGAGCGCGCACACCTTGCAGCACGTCGATACAGAGCTGCAGCCGGTGGAATTTGTGGCCTCCGGCGGCATGAACGATGGCGATGGTGAGCAGCGACGCCGGCGTGTCGGCCTCGCCGCCGTCAATGATCTGCAACTCGCGGAAGCCGAGCGACAGGCGCCGCCGCATGCCGGTGTCATGCACCAGATTGCCGTGC
>NZ_RZSR01001777.1:0-478 GCF_004023265.1 Mesorhizobium sp. M1A.F.Ca.IN.020.06.1.1 | reverse complement strand
GTTCGGAAGAGGTACTTGTCACTTTCGCCAGCCTCAGCGCCATGTCGGCCGTCACCGACCTGCGTCCGTTGACGATCTGATTCACAGAAAAGCGTGACACCTGCAATGCCGCCGCAAGCTGGTCCTGCGTGATGCCCAGTGGGACGAGAATGCGATCCCGCAGGAATTCGCCTGGCGTGACAGGAGGCGCCGGCACAAACCGAGTTTGCTGCAATGTCATGCATAAACCCTCGTTCCGTTCAGCGCCTTTCGAAGCGAATGTCGAAAGGGCCCTCTCCCTCGATCCAGCAAAACGTCAGATGCCATTTGCCTTCCACCTGCACGCCAAATCTTCCGGGCGCGTTCTTCCACCGCAACACCGATCCAAATACGCCGACATCTTGCAAACCGCGTGCGGCCACGAGCGGACGCAAGATCCTGTGCGCCTTCACTGTAAGATGTTGGTCGATACCTGGTGCGAAGCGCGTCCAGTATATTT
>NZ_RZSR01001776.1:0-478 GCF_004023265.1 Mesorhizobium sp. M1A.F.Ca.IN.020.06.1.1 | reverse complement strand
TACCTCGCCGGCGAAAGGCTGCGTCCGACCCAGGCGGCCACTTCGATACGGCTCGCCGACGGCAAGACCAATGTGCTCGACGGTCCCTATGCCGACACAAAGGAACAGCTTGCCGGCTTCTACATGATCGAAGCGACCGACATCGACACCGCTATGGAATGGGGCGCGCGCTGCCCGGCAGCCAGCACCGGCACGGTCGAGGTGCGGCCGATCTGGGAAATGACCGACTACCGGTCCTAGCAATATGGACAAGCGCCCGGAGACGGCGCGGGCGGCGGCCGAGGCGGCCGCCCGGCAGAGCTACGGCAAGCTGGTTGCCTATCTCGCTGCTCGCATGCGCGACGTTGCCGGCGCCGAGGACGCGTTGGCCGACGCGTTCGCCGCCGCACTGGAGCGCTGGCCGAAGAGCGGCGTGCCCGAAAAGCCGGAGGCCTGGCTGCTGGCTGTGGCGCGCCGCTCTTCGGCCAGCGCTCCAGTG
>NZ_RZSR01001775.1:0-480 GCF_004023265.1 Mesorhizobium sp. M1A.F.Ca.IN.020.06.1.1 | reverse complement strand
TGCTGCAGGGCGGGCGCAAGGCCTGCCACGCCCGCTCCGAGGCCTTCCAAGCCCCAGACGCGATGCCAGAGCGCGAGCCCCTCGGTGAGGAGGACGAGACGCTGCTGTAGTGCCGGCGCAAGGCCTGCCACGCCAGCTCCGAGGCCCCTCAGGGCCGAGGCGCGCTGCTCGGGGTTGTCAAATCCCTCTGCGAGCGCGATGAGACGCTGTTGCAGGGCGGGCGCAAGCCCTCCCAGGCCTGTCCCGACGGCTCGGAGGGCCAAGGCGCGATCCTTGCGGTTAGCAAGCCCCTCGACGAGTGCGACGAGGCGCTCCTGCTGCACGCTGGTGAGGCAATTGAAGTTGGGCGTGAGGGATTGGATCACGCTGGGATGCATCAACACGGTAGAGGGATCGACGCCTGGCTGGGGCTCCGTCAACCTGTTCCAGATGGCCTGAACCTGGATAGCCCTTTGGCGGCTTTCTTGAGGCGCCGCGATC
>NZ_RZSR01001774.1:0-481 GCF_004023265.1 Mesorhizobium sp. M1A.F.Ca.IN.020.06.1.1 | reverse complement strand
CGCCTCGTCATTCCAGTTGGTGATCTTGCCGACGAAGATGTCGGCCAGCGTCGGGCCGTCGAGCACCAGTTCGCCCGGCTTGACACCTTCGAGGTTGACGACCGGAACGATGCCGCCCATCACCATCGGGAACTGCGCGAGCCCGGTCGACTTGAGATCCTCGCCCTTGAGCGGCGCGTCCGAGGCGCCGAAGGTCACGGTCTTGGCCTTGATCTGCTTGATGCCGCCGCCGGAGCCGATCGACTGATAGTTGAGACCGATGCCGGTCTCCTTTTTGTAGGCGTCGGCCCACTTGGCATAGATCGGATAGGGGAAGGTAGCGCCGGCACCGGAGATGTCGGCCGCCATAGCGGCGGAGAGGGAAAGCGTGGATGCCGCAGCCATTGCAATCGCAACGGCCGCCGAGCGGATGAAATATCTCATGTGGCCTGCTCCTGTTCGGAATGTGGTCTTTCGGCACCCTTCCTATCGGCGCCTGACG
>NZ_RZSR01001773.1:0-482 GCF_004023265.1 Mesorhizobium sp. M1A.F.Ca.IN.020.06.1.1 | reverse complement strand
GGCGGCATCCGCGCCGCGCTCGATACCAATTTTGCGCCGCTGTCGCCCGGCGATTTCATCGGCAAATGGATGAGCCTGATCGCGCCGGCTGCCGAGACCGTCTCGTCCAGCACCTTCATGACGGCGACCGAGCGCCAGACGGCGCTGGAGCGCATCTCGATCCGCTATTCGATCGCCAATCTCAGGACATTCCCTTGCGTTTCGATCCTCGAGGGCAAGGGCAAGCTTACCCTGCACGGCGCCTGGTTCGACATCTCGACCGGCGAGCTCTGGGTGATGAACAAGGAGACCGGCGATTTCGAGCGGCCGGAGCTTTGATGGAGGGTTGATGGAGCGGATCTGGTGTAGGTTTTTCCTTGCGGCAGCGCTGCTGCTGTCCGCGACGATCAGCGCCAGCGCCGATGACAGCGCCGTCATCGATCGTTGGTATTCGGCACTCCTGGTCGCCGACCGAACCGAACTGTCCGAATTGCTTTCTGAAG
>NZ_RZSR01001772.1:0-483 GCF_004023265.1 Mesorhizobium sp. M1A.F.Ca.IN.020.06.1.1 | reverse complement strand
CCGCCATCTCCAGCGCGTAGGAACTGTTCCAGGCGAAGCAGAGCGGGTTGATCATGGTCAGCATCCGTACCCGCCGATCGGCCCGCGCGGCGTGAAAAGCCTGAAACGCGCCGGCGCAGGTGCCGACCAGGCCGACCCCGGGGTAGCCGGCTCGCTCCATCCAGTTGATCGCACGACTTACATCATGGCGCGTGCGCCGGTCATAAAGGAACAGGCGCCCTTCCTCAGTCGGATCGCTGAGGCCAAGTCCGGGCAGGTCGACGCGCAGCGAGGCTACGCCTTCCGCCGCCAGGGCTCGCGCCGCTTCCACCGTGCCGCGCGCCCAGCCGACATGCGGCACGCCACCGGCATTGAGGAAGATCACCGGCTCGGCCGCGGTCTGGCGTTCGCGCGGTCGGCAAAGCACACCGCAGATCATCGGCGCCGGTCCGATCAGCACCGGGCTTTCCGTGTAATGCGGACCGTCCAGGATCTGCGACACAT
>NZ_RZSR01000177.1:0-8167 GCF_004023265.1 Mesorhizobium sp. M1A.F.Ca.IN.020.06.1.1 | reverse complement strand
GGAGACACCACGCGAAGAGCAGCCGGTGGCCGAGATTGCCGATATTGCCGAGCGCCGCGCCCGCAAGGATGCGATCCGTTCCGAGAACGACCGCAAGGGTTCCGACAACCGCAACGAGCAGCGCGGGGCTTCCCGTCCTCAGCGCGACCACAGCCGCCCTAGCCGCCACCGCCATGAAGAGGACGACGCGACCGTCGGCTTCGGCGATGACGTGCCCGCCTTCATGCGCATCGTCGCGAAGGTCTGACCTCAATACCGCGTCGGCAACAACGAGGCGGCCCCGAATGGGGCCGTTCCTCTACTGCCGTTTCGAAGGATACAAGCGCTTTGCCGGGATTGTCCTGCTGCCGCTTACATCGGGCCGGGCATCATCTTGGTCGGCTTCTCCAGCATCGGAAACTCGGCGTCGCTGCATTTCACCTTCGGATTCGTCGGGCTGAACATGCCGTTCGGATTGTCCCTGAACAGCCAGGCGTGAAGATCGTAATGGACGAACTCCTTCGGGATGAGCGGATAATGCCCCTCCATCGGACCCATGAATTTCTGGCCGAATAGGCTCGGTGGTTCCTTGACATCCGGCGTCAAGGGCACCAGCCATTCTACGGCGACCAGCTTCAAGCCTTTCTTGGTCGGTTCGTAAATGAGCACGTTGGGCTTCATCGGGTCGAGCTTCTGGCCGACGCTCGGAACGTTGACGAAATGGATGCCCATGGCGCCCTTCGGATATTCCATCGTGCCCGGAATCTTCTCGCCCGAGTAATAGACGCAGCCGACGGTCGACAGATAGAGGTCGCGAACGGCGGCCGTGTAGTCCTCATATTTGGCCAGCGATTTTTTCAGAGCTTCGATGTCGGCCTTGTTGGCGTCTTCGGCTCGGGCCGTGGCGGCTCCAACCCATGCGCCCAAGAGGCCAGTTAAAACGAGGACGCCGCAGCGCCCAAGGCGAGTCGTTCTTGTCATGCATTCCTCCCAGATTCTTGAACTGGCCGTGCAAGACCGAGGCGGAAAAATGCTGATTGCGCGGCCGGTTGTACCGCCTCGTCCCCGCTGGACAGCGTCGATGCTAGTCCTTTCCAAGGCGATGGAAAGGCATCAATTAGAACTAGCTGAGGCCCCGACGGCTTTTCCCATCTCGAGGTCAAAAACAAAACGGCCCTCGCGGGGCCGTTTTGCATAGTAGAGTAGTTCTCCTGGCAGCAGCTTCTATCAGGTCAGCGGCGACAGCTGGATCTCGACGCGACGGTTCTGGGCGCGACCGGCGGCCGTCGCGTTGGAAGCAACCGGACGTGTCTTGCCGAAGCCGGTGACGGCGAAGCGGCGGGAATCGACGCCCTGGCCCGACAGGTAGTTGGCGACGGCGAGCGCACGGCGCTGCGACAGGTCGAAATTGTGCTCGTCGCCGCCGGTCGAGTCGGTGTGGCCGAAGACGTCGACGGTCGTCTGGCGGAACTTGTTCAGCACCAGCGCCACCGAGTTCAGCACCGGATAAAAGCCCGGCTTCACCGCGTCCTGGTCGACGTTGAAGGTGATGTCGGACGGCATGTTGAGAATGATCTGGTCGCCGCTGCGGGTGACGCTGACGCCGGTGCCCTGCAACTGACGGCGAAGCTCGGCCTCGTTCTGGTCCATCGTCGCGCCGATCGCGCCGCCGGCAAGGGCGCCGATGCCCGCACCGATCAGCGCGTTGCGGCGGTCGTTGCCGCCGGCCAGCAGACCAAGGCTGGCACCCGCCAAAGCGCCGAGGCCGGCGCCGGCCGCGGTGTTGGAGATCTTCTGGTCGCCGGTATACGGATCGGTGGTGGTGCAGGCGCTCACGAGCACAGCCGTCGCCACGACGACGAGCACGGTCTTCTTCATAAGATTGTCCCTCTCCAAATCGCGGCCGTTGCAGCCGCGCCAAATCAGCCCTTCCGCACGCGTTGTACCATGAATTGCGGCAAAAAGCGGAACGGCAAAGCTACCAGAGGTTCTTGCCGTCGATCACCACCACTTCGACCCTGTCCAGGTCGAAGTCGTCGAACAGGCGAGAGTTGACGCTGATCCTCGGGTTGTCGAAGTCGGGCTGGCCCGTCGACCAGTCCGGCGTTTCGGTGAAGGTGCCGCAGCCGCAGGTCGAGCAGAAACCATGCTTTATGGTATTCGAGCCCCAGCGGTAGAAGGAGACGTTCTTAGGCGGGCTGGTGAGCTTGAATTGCGACGGGACGTAATAGGCCCAGAGCGACCCGCGCTTGGAGCAGAATGAGCACGTGCATTGCGTCACCGTCTGCGGCGCCTCGGAGACTTCGAAAGTCGTGGCCTTGCAGTGGCAGCTTCCCTTGATGATCATGGATCTCTCCGTTGTCCGCCGCCCCCCGCACAGTTCCGTGCGGAAGACGCGGCGGAACTTCTGTGGCAGCAAGGCAACATAAAGACGTCGTTCTGACAACCGTTCGTCAGCAGGCGCGGCAGCGCCCGGTCGAGAGCTCACATGGCACTGCCTGGCCGCGGCAATCCTAGTAAGAGGGCGGCGGCACGAACAGGCAGATGGTCTTGCCGGCGTCCAATCCGGCCTGGTGCGCGCACCAGTGATATTCGCCATCAGGCGAATCCTTGACCCGCTTGTCGCTGTAGGCGACCACCTCGCCCGTGCCTTTTATCACATAGCCTTCCGGCCGCTCGCCGATCGATGTCTGTGGCACCTCCTTGCAGTCGTAGTTGGCGCAGCAGGCAAAGGGATAGCTCCAGGCTTGCGGAAGCATCGCCGTAGGTTTGGCGTCGTGCGCGACGGCAGTAGCGGTCAGCATCATGGTCCCGAAGGTGGCGAACAGGGAAAACAGGAGCCGGCCGGCCGGGCGAACGGCTCGGGCCGATCTTGACTTGGCAGCAGACATCGAAGCGTTCCTTTCGAGCATCAAGCGTTTTGTCGCTTGCCCGTTCCCGGAACGTGTCTTCCCAGTGGCCGGATCGTCAGTCGCAGATATGCCGCGTCCGGCCATACATGCTTCTATACCCAGCCCGAATGCTGGGCTGATTCCTTGGCCGGCGCAAGAACTGGGCGTGCCCTCGGAATCGCACCGGGGTTCAGCAGCGGCCGCAGAAAAGGGTGCGCCGACTTGGTTAACAATAACTACGACAAGCCTGCGACCAGGGGTGCCTAAGAACGAAATTCTGCCGACGGAAGTTCCGACCGTCAGCCGGTGACATGTTCACGATATTGCGGCAGGTCGTCCGTAATCGTGAACCATGGCGCCTTGGAACCGACGAAGATATGTGCACTTGGGCGAATGCTCGGATCGCCTGTCAGGGTCCCCATGGCAACATGGACGTAGGCACCCTCCCGCACCAAGGAGTAGAGCAAGGAGCCGCACTGCCCGCAATGCGCATCGTGGCCGCCGGCATCGCCATAGATCAGCAGCCTGTCGTCGCCCGCGGTGAGATGAAACTTGTCGCGCGCGATGCCGGCAATGGGCTTGAAAGCCGACCCTGTAGTACGGCGGCAGTTCGAGCAATGGCAATTCACCGCGTAGGCGAATTCATCGGTCACCTCGTAGCGGACGAGGCTGCAGAAGCATTGCCCGGCAAGCGTACGAGCACCTGCCTTTTCCGGATTTGCCAAGGTCTCACCCCCTGCCAGCCGCCACCCGGCGGAAAGTTTTCGGAATACCTAGTCGAGGTCCGCCATCGCCTCACCTGCACCGCCCTCGATGCGATGCGACAGCGAGGCCTCCATGAATTCGTCGAGATCGCCGTCGAGCACGCTTGACGGGCTGGTGTTTTCGACGCCGGTGCGCAGATCCTTCACCAGCTGATAGGGTTGGAGGACGTAAGAACGGATCTGGTGGCCCCAGCCGATATCGCTCTTCGACGCCTCGGTGGCGTTCGCCACGGCCTCGCGCTTTTTCAGCTCTTCCTCGTAGAGCCGCGAGCGCAGCATCTCCCAGGCCTTGGCCCGGTTCTTGTGCTGCGAGCGTTCGGCTTGGCAAGCAACTGCGATGCCGGTCGCGAGATGGGTGATGCGGACCGCCGAGTCGGTGGTGTTGACGTGCTGCCCGCCCGACCCGGATGAACGGTAGGTGTCGATGCGCACGTCGGATTCCGAAACGTTGATCTCGATCGTGTCGTCGATGACGGGATAGACCCAGACGCTGGCGAAGGAGGTGTGGCGGCGCGCATTGCTGTCGTAGGGCGAGATGCGCACCAGGCGGTGAACGCCAGATTCTGTCTTCAACCAGCCATAGGCGTTGTGCCCCTTGATAAGCACGGTGGCCGACTTGATGCCGGCCTCTTCGCCTTCATGGACTTCCAGCACCTCGACTTTGAAGCGGCGCCGCTCGGCCCAGCGCGTGTACATGCGCAAGAGCATCGAGGCCCAGTCCTGGCTCTCGGTGCCGCCGGCGCCGGCATGGATTTCAAGATAGGTGTCGTTGGCGTCCGCCTCGCCCGACAACAGGGTCTCCACCTGACGGGCCTTGGCCTCGCCCTGCATCGAACGCAGCGCCGCTTCGGCTTCGGCGACGACGCCCTCGTCGCCCTCTTCCTCGCCGAGTTCGATCAGGCCGATATTGTCCTCGAGCGCCTGGGTCAGGCCTTTGACCGCCGCGATCCCCTCATCGAGGCTCTGGCGCTCCCGCATTAGCTTCTGCGCTTCCGCAGGGTCGTTCCAGAGGCTGGAATCCTCCGCGCGCGAGTTCAGATATTCAAGCCGCTTGAGGGCCGGATCCCAGTCAAAGATGCCTCCTCAGCAGGGTTATCGCCTGCCTGATCTCGTCGACAATGTTCTGCGTTTCCGCGCGCATGGCTCTTCGTTCTGTCCTGTTCTTGTCGTTCTTTTCGGAATCGGCGCGATACATAGGCACGGCACCGCCGCCTGTAAAGCGAAATGGGCCGGCGTTAAGCTGCCGGCCCATTCGAAACCTGGGGAAGTCAGTAAAGGCCGCCGCCACCGTCCTGGATGGCCTGATTGGCCTGCGGCGACAGCGCGCCGCCGGCACCATTGGAGCCGTCCGCGCCCATGCCGATGACCCAATAGCTGTCGGCCGGGCCGGTGCCGGGCTTGAACGCCTCGATGATGGTGTTGGGGTCGCCTTCGGCCGCGCGCATGCCGGTCTTGCGGTTGATGGCGATCAGCTTCATGCCTTCCGGAACCTGGAAGTCGACATTGGGCGTGCCGTCGAGCGCGACGCGCATGAAGTCCTTGAAGATCGGCGCGGCGAGGCCACCACCCGTGGCCCCCTTGCCCAGGCCGCGCGGCGTATCGTAGCCCATATAGAGGCCGACGACGAGGTTCGGCGTGAAGCCGATGAACCAGGCGTCCTTCTCGTCATTGGTGGTTCCGGTCTTGCCGGCGATATGGCGGCCGAGCTCGGCGATGGTGGCGCCGGTGCCGCGCTGCACCACGCCCTCCATCATGGAGGTGATCTGGTAGGCGGTCATCGGATCGAGCACCTGCTCGGAATTGTCGACCAGTTCCGGCTCGGGTTGGTTCTTCCATTCGGCGGCGTTGCAGCCCTCGCAGCCGCGTTCGTCCTGCTTGAACACGGTCTTGCCGTAGCGATCCTGGATGCGGTCGATCAGCGACGGTTTGATCGACTTGCCGCCATTGGCCATGATCGAATAGGCCGACACCATGCGCATGACCGTCGTCTCGCCGGAGCCCAGAGCCATCGGCAGATAGGGCGCAAGATGATCGTAAACGCCGAAACGCTCGGCATATTCGACGACCAGCTTCATGCCCATGTCGTTGGCCAGCCGCACCGTCATCAGGTTGCGCGACTTCTCGATGCCCGAGCGCAAGGTGGCCGGGCCGGCGGCCGTGCCGTCATAGTTCTTCGGCGTCCAGGTCGTGTTGCCGCTCTGGATGGTGATCGGCCCGTCCATGATCACGGAAGCCGGCGTGTAGCCGTTGTCGAGCGCCGCCGAATAGACGATCGGCTTGAACGAGGAGCCCGGCTGGCGCATCGCCTGGGTAGCGCGGTTGAACTCCGACTGCGCGTAGGAGAAGCCGCCGACCATGGCCAACACACGCCCGGTATGCGGATCCATGGCAACCAGGCCGCCTTCGACCTCGGGCACCTGGCGCAGGCTATAGGCGTTGTCGGAGCCCTCGTTCTTCTGCACGAAGATGACGTCGCCGGGTTCAAGCACTTCCGCCGGAGATTTCGCCCTGACGGACTTGCCGTTGACGAAATGGCGCATGGCAAAGCCCATGTCGTCCTTGCTGACGGTGCCCTCGACGCGGTCCTTGACGAGGTCGCCGGAGACCTGACGCGCCGGCTGCATGCCGATCGTCAGCCCATCGGCCGAACTGTCGAGCACGACGGCGAGCGTCCACTCCGGCACGTCCTCCAGCCCCTTGACCGCGCCGAGCGGCACGCCCCAGTCGCCGGAAACGTCGATATGGGTCACCGGTCCGCGGTAGCCGCGCAGCGTGTCGTATTTCAGCAATCCGTTCTGCATCGCCTTGCGGGCGATGAGCTGGATTTTCGGATCGAGCGTGGTGCGCACCGACAGGCCGCCCTCATAGAGCGCATTCTCGCCGTAGCGGGCGATGATCTGGCGACGCACCTCCTCGGTGAAATACTCGCCCGCGAACAAGTAGGAGCCGTTACGGCGCGGCTTCACGCCGAGCGGCTCGGCCTTGGCCTTGTCGCCCTCCTCGCGCGTGACGTAGCCGTTCTCGACCATCTGGTCGATGACCCAATTGCGGCGCTCGATCGCCCGGTCGGCATGCTTGAAGGGATGATAGTTGTTGGGGCCCTTGGGCAGCGAAGCAAGGTAAGCGGCTTCAGCGACGGTGAGTTCGTTGACCGACTTGTCGAAATAGGTCAGCGCGGCGCCGGCAACGCCATAGGCGCCGAAGCCGAAGAAGATCTCGTTGAGATAGAGCTCGAGGATGCGGTCCTTCGAATAGGCCTGCTCGATGCGGAAGGCCAGGATCATCTCCTTGATCTTGCGCTCATAGGTCTGGTCGGAGGTCAGCAGGAAGTTCTTTGCAACCTGCTGCGTGATCGTCGAGGCGCCGACCTGACGCCTGCCCGAGCCGAAGTTCTGCAGATTGACGATGATGGCGCGGCCGAGGCCGGTGATGTCGATGCCGGGATGGTTATAGAAGTTCTTGTCCTCGGCCGACATGAAGGCAGCCTTGACGCGGTCCGGGATCGCCTGGATCGGCAGATAAAGGCGCCGCTCGCGAGCATATTCGGCCATCAGCGAGCCATCCGAGGCATGGATGCGCGTCGTCACCGGCGGCTCATATTTGGCCAGAACCTCGTAGTCGGGCAGATCCTTCGTCAGATGGCCGATGTAGATGGCAAGGCCCGCAGCGACCAGCAGCGCCAGCGTCGTGCCGATGCCGAAGAAATAGCCGATGAGACGAATCATGCCCGCTCCAGTCCGAGGTCCGGGATTTCCTAAACGAAGCCGACAGTCGCGCAAGCTTCAGGGGCGGTCCCAATCCGCAATGGAAACCCATTGTCGCGACCATGTGGACAAAATACGGCAGCACGAAGTTTCAGGAACTCCGTCCGTCAAATAATAACGCCACGTGTTGTCGTCGCGCAACGCTGCTTGCGGTTGTAGGACGGCTCAAGGTTGTGGGCGGGTTCGGTCCCCGTCAGCCCCCAGCCCTGGCTCCCGCTTTCGCCGCGGCAAACAGGGCAACGGCATTGGTTATGCTCTGAGCCGCCTTGCCGCGCCAGTCGGCGCTGAGCAATTGCGCCTCGTCCTTGCTGTTGGAGAGGTAACCAAGCTCGACCAGAACCGAGGGCACGTCGGGCGCCTTCAGCACCTTGAAGCCGGCCGAGCGCTGCGGATTGTTGATCAGACCGACGCTGGTCGACAACTGGCCGACCAGCGTGTGCGCAAAGCTCATCGAAAAGCCGTGGGTCTCGCGGCGGATCAGGTCGATCAGGATGTCGGTGACCTCCTTATTGTCGTCCTCGATCTTTAGGCCGGCGAACTGGTCGGAGAGGTTTTCACGATCGGCGAGCGCCTGAGCCTCGGGATCGGAAGCCTTGTCCGAGAGCGTGTAGACCGTGGCGCCGCGGAGACCTCTGACGGCGATCGTATCGGCATGGATGGAGATCAAGAGATCGGCTTCGTGCTGGCGGGCGATGCGCACGCGCTCGTCGAGCGGCAGGGACACGTCACTGTCCCGTGTCATATAGACATCATAGCTGCCGACCGCGGC
>NZ_RZSR01001771.1:0-484 GCF_004023265.1 Mesorhizobium sp. M1A.F.Ca.IN.020.06.1.1 | reverse complement strand
GCAGACCTACACTGGAGCGCTCGTCGGCAGCGTCAAGATGAACATGCGCCTCGAGCTCAAGGCCGAGGACACCGTGCGCGTGCTGCGCAAGGAAGACATCCTGGCCGTGGTCAAGACGCTGGTCGAGCTGCGCGACGGCAAGGGCGAGATCGACGACATCGACAATCTCGGCAACCGCCGCGTCCGCTCGGTCGGCGAGCTGATGGAGAACCAGTACCGCGTCGGTCTGCTGCGCATGGAGCGCGCGATCAAGGAGCGTATGTCCTCGATCGAGATCGACACGGTCATGCCGCAGGACCTGATCAACGCCAAGCCGGCGGCCGCCGCCGTGCGCGAGTTCTTCGGCTCCTCGCAGCTCTCGCAGTTCATGGACCAGACCAACCCGCTGTCGGAGATCACCCACAAGCGTCGCCTGTCGGCGCTTGGACCGGGCGGTCTGACCCGCGAGCGTGCCGGCTTCGAGGTGCGCGACGTGCATCCGACG
>NZ_RZSR01001770.1:0-484 GCF_004023265.1 Mesorhizobium sp. M1A.F.Ca.IN.020.06.1.1 | reverse complement strand
CCGCGCCCCCTCATGCGCGCTGGCATGGACGAGTTCGTCCAGCACGATCAGGTCGCCGTTCTGGGGCAAGGTTGTCAGCACGGCGAAATTGCCGACATAGCCGCCGCCGAAGAACAGCGCGCGCTCGGCGCCGAAGAAGTCGGCTGCCTTGGCTTCGAGCGCTTCGTGCTCGGGCGCGTTGCCGCGCAGGAGCCGCGAGCCGGTCGCTCCAATGGGGGTGCCGGCGGCGAGTGCCGCCCCGACCGCCTCCGCCATACGTTTCGAGCGCGCGAGGCCAAGATAGTCATTGGAGGCGAAGTCGAGACCCAAGTGGGAGCTCAACTTCCGTAGCCGGCTCTTGCGGGCGAGACCATTCAAGGTCGCCTCATAGCGGTCGAATAGGCCTTGCAAACTCACTGCGCTTCGCGCTCCATCGGCTTGATGCCCAGCCGGCGGAACAGCGCGCTGTCCTTGTCCTCTCCGGGGTTATCGGCGGTCAGCAAGG
>NZ_RZSR01001769.1:0-486 GCF_004023265.1 Mesorhizobium sp. M1A.F.Ca.IN.020.06.1.1 | reverse complement strand
CCCCACGAGGGCGAAAGTGGTGAAGGCGCAGAGCCCTCCGCCGAGCCGGAAGAGCAGAAGCCGATCCTGCTGTGGCGGCAGGCGCGCTTCGACCATTCGCGCCCGCGCCACCGCCATGACAATCGCCGCGACAATCGTCCGCGCAACGGCCAGGCGGCAGGCGATGGCCAGGCGGGTGCCACGGGTGGCCAGGCCGGCGATCGGCCAGCCCGTGAGGGCCGCCGCGACCAGCGCGACGGGGCCGGCAAGCCGCGCTTCGACCGCTCGAAGTTCAAGCCGAGACCGGAACGCGAAGGCGGCGAACGGCGCGAAGGCAGGCCTCAGGGCGAGCGTGCCGATCGCCACGAGGGGGGCCGCCGCGAGGGCCGGCCGGACTGGAAAGGCAACAGGCAGGACGGCAAGGGCAATGCCGCAGGCGGCAGCAAGCCGACCTTCCAGAGCAAGCCGCGCGAGGAGCGTCCGCAGCGCTTCGATCCGGATTCACCC
>NZ_RZSR01001768.1:0-487 GCF_004023265.1 Mesorhizobium sp. M1A.F.Ca.IN.020.06.1.1 | reverse complement strand
ACCATCACCAGGTCGGCGGACCGCTGCCGGCGGCGGATGCGGTGGTCAATCCGAACCGGGAGGACGACCTTTCGGGGCAGGGGCATCTCTGCGCCGCCGGTGTGGTCTTCCTGTGCCTGGTGCAGACGGCGAAGGTGCTTCGCGAACGGTTACCAAACGTCGCGCCGGTCGATCTGCTTTCGCTGCTCGACCTCGCCGCGCTGGCGACCGTTTGCGACGTGGTGCCGCTCACCGGCGTCAACCGCGCTTTCGTAGTCAAGGGCCTGCAGGTGGCGCGCCAGCAGAAGAATGAGGGGCTGGCGGCGCTTGCGCGGGTCTCGCGCATCGGCGAGCCGATAAATACCTTCCATCTCGCCTATCTGATCGGGCCGCGCATCAATGCCGGCGGGCGCATCGGCGATGCCGCGCTCGGCAGCAGGCTGCTTGCCACCGAGGATCCCGTTGAAGCCGCAAGCATTGCCGAGACGCTCGACCGGCTGAACCAGGA
>NZ_RZSR01001767.1:0-489 GCF_004023265.1 Mesorhizobium sp. M1A.F.Ca.IN.020.06.1.1 | reverse complement strand
TTGCGCGTGCCTTTGACCAACGACTACCGCGAATGGTCGACGCTGCGCGGCGAAAGCCGCGCCTTTCTGGAGCCATGGGAGCCGCGTTGGCAGCCTGACGAGCTCGACCGCACCGCCTGGCGGCTGCGCATCGGCCGCTACCGCGAGGACTATGCGCAAGGCACGGCCATTGCCTTCTTCATCTTCGAGAAGTCGAGCGGCAAGCTCGCCGGCGGCATCACGCTCGGCAACATCCGCCACGGTGTCGCGCAAAGCGGCCACATCGGCTACTGGATCGGCGAGCGCTTCGGCGGCCGTGGACTGATGACCGACGCGGTCAAGGTGGTGTCGCGTTTTGCCTTCGATACGCTGCGGTTGCACCGGATCGAGGCTGCCTGTATTCCCGACAACGCACGGTCGATCCGCGTGCTTGAAAAAGCCGGATTCCGGCGCGAAGGACTTCTCAGATCCTATCTCCGGATCAACGGCATCTGGCAGGATCACTACCTC
>NZ_RZSR01001766.1:0-491 GCF_004023265.1 Mesorhizobium sp. M1A.F.Ca.IN.020.06.1.1 | reverse complement strand
CCCTGAATTCATCCGGCACCGAGCGCGCTGCTTGCAGCGCGACGGTGCCGTAGCCGACGGCCTGCTTGCCGAAGCGCTGGCGGATCTTGTCTATGGCGCGGTCGGCGCCGAAGCGGGCGAGGCCTTTGCGGCTGCCGGGCTTCAGCTTCTCGTCCGCCAGGCCGAGCGGCAGTTCGAGCTGCAGCTCGGCATGCTCTTCCAGATGCGAGACCGAGATCGCCAGCAGCGAGATTTCCCGTTCGCCCGGGTGAGCGGCGAGCACGCCTCTGACCAGCTCTTCCGCGACGTCAGCGAGCATGGTCGTCGCCTGGATCGGCTGCTCCAGCGTCACCGAGCGCGTGACCGCGCGCATGTCGGCAAAGCGCACGCGCACCGTCACCGTGCGGCCGGGCCGGTCCTTGGCGCGCAGGCGGCTGGCAACGCGGTCGGCAAGATGTAGGAGCGTCGGCACGAAGACGCGCGGCAGCGCCGGTTTGCGGCCCAGCGCCGAC
>NZ_RZSR01001765.1:0-492 GCF_004023265.1 Mesorhizobium sp. M1A.F.Ca.IN.020.06.1.1 | reverse complement strand
GCTGTGCACGTTGTCGGTTTTCGCGGCGCTGCCGCTCGCTTCATCTATTTTTCCTAAGCCGTGTTCAGATTCATCGGTAGAATGAAAATCTGGGTTTGAATTTTGTATGTGGCGCTCGGAATGAGACTCATTGGCGTTCGAATCTTGTGATTCCACGAATGATTCCAATGTCTGGTGCACGTCGGCCCAGAGGTCTTCCAGCTCGTCGGCGATCGCTTCGAGGACTTGGCGCGGCGCCGTGCGCGGCAATCGGCCGACGATCGCCTCGTAGCGCCGCTGAAAGGTGCGCCAGTTCGCCGGCACGTCCTCGTTGATGCCGGCCTCGATCATCTTGACCACGTCGCGCCGGCATATCGTCAGCCGCTCCTTCACCAGCCGGAAGGCCTTGCGCTCGGCCGCGACGGCGTCGGCCAGCTCCTTGAACTCCGCGGCGCGCGCCAGGATCGGCGACAGATCGAAGCCATAGGCCTGCTCGATCTCGCCACCCTGCCC
>NZ_RZSR01001764.1:0-493 GCF_004023265.1 Mesorhizobium sp. M1A.F.Ca.IN.020.06.1.1 | reverse complement strand
GTGTAGGCGCGGCCGAGATCGAGCGATCCGGTCGAGAGACGGGCCAAGACCTGGCCGTCATAACTGTCGATGACATAGGCGAGCGGTATCAGCTTCTCGCCGTCGGTCTTCTGGTCGCTGACGACCGCATAGCCCCAGGCCTTGAGCGAGGCTTCAAGCGCGCCGCCGAAGGGCGAGCCGTCGGGCTTGAGCAGGATCGTCCCCGTGCCGGGTCCGACATGCTCGGCAAGCCGGCTCACCATGTCCCCGGCGATGGCGCTCGCCGCCGGGCCGGAGATCTCCGGCGGCGCGGAGCTGGCGACGAGCTTGTCCGTTCCGGTGGTCTGGCAGCCGCCGACAAGTGCCGCAACGACAGTCAATGCGAGGAAGTGCGTGAGGAGGCGGACAACCGACATCGCCTACCCTCCCCGCCTGATGCTGATCTTCTCCCGGCGCCAGCCGACGCCCGAGACCAGCACGGCGCGATCAACGTGATAGTCGACCACCATCATGT
>NZ_RZSR01001763.1:0-493 GCF_004023265.1 Mesorhizobium sp. M1A.F.Ca.IN.020.06.1.1 | reverse complement strand
ATACTGGAGCAACCGGCGCCACAGGTGCCACCGGCGCCACAGGTGCGACCGGCGCTACTGGTGCGACCGGCGCCACGGGTGATACAGGCTCGACTGGAGCAACAGGCGCAACGGGCGATACCGGAGCAACGGGCTCGACGGGCGCGACCGGAGCTACAGGCGCCACCGGCTCGACCGGCGCGACCGGAGCAACCGGTGCCACAGGTGCGACCGGAGCCACGGGTGCGACTGGCGCCACCGGCGATACCGGAGCAACGGGCGCAACCGGCTCGACCGGAGCAACCGGCGCCACAGGTGCGACCGGAGCCACGGGTGCGACTGGCGCCACCGGCGATACCGGAGCAACGGGCGCAACCGGCTCGACCGGAGCAACCGGCGCCACAGGTGCGACCGGCGCCACGGGCGATACCGGAGCAACGGGCGCAACCGGAGCAACGGGCGCAACCGGAGCAACCGGCGCCACAGGTGCGACTGGCGCCACGGGCGATACCGG
>NZ_RZSR01001762.1:0-494 GCF_004023265.1 Mesorhizobium sp. M1A.F.Ca.IN.020.06.1.1 | reverse complement strand
AGCCTTCGACAACGAACAGGAGCCGGTAGTCGTTGACGCTCGCCTGGCCGCCGCCGGCGAGCAGCGAGAGCATGGCAGCGGCCAGACCGACGCTGATTGCCACCGCCAGCTGCCAAAGGATGTAGTACAGGGCGCTGAAGCGCGAGAGCTGCTCGGGCGCGATGTCCGAGTAGGCGAGGTTGCCGGTCGAGGCCCACTGCACCGAACGGAAAAGGCCGAAGGCGAAGATGTAGGCAAGCACGATCCAGGTAGGCGTGCTTTCCTGCATCAAGGCAAAACCGGCGACCAGCAGGGCGGCGATCGGCGTGTTGACGATCAGAACCCGCTTGAAGCCGAAGCGGTTCAAGATGCGCGGCATGAAGAAGCGCATCAGCAGCGAGCCGATCGCCGCGACGAAGGTCAGCGATCCGGCCTGCACCGCGCTCATGCCGAAGCCGAGCTGGAACATCAGCGGCAGCAGGAAGACAACGGAGCTTAGCCCTATCGTGTCGAGC
>NZ_RZSR01000176.1:0-8179 GCF_004023265.1 Mesorhizobium sp. M1A.F.Ca.IN.020.06.1.1 | reverse complement strand
GCTTTACGAGCGCAAATACGCCGTGCCGCGCGAGTTGCACGCCATCGAGCGCACCAGACGCCTGTTCGGCCTGGCGCTGGGGTATCAGGCGGACCTCTCGACGCTCAGCTCCGGCATAGTGCCGCCGGCAGGCGGACTTTCCGGCGTCGAAGGTAAAACGGCTTTCCTGCTGCACGGCACCAGCCGCGAAGACAAGAAATGGCCGGTCGAAGACTGGGTCGAGACTGCGCGCCGATTGGTGTCGCAGCAATTTACACCGATCGTCACCTGGTCGAACGAAGCGGAGAAGCGTGTTGCCGAGGCGATCGCCGGCGCCGTGCCGGAAACGGTGCTGGTTCCGAAATCGCCGCTAGCGGATGTCGCTGCGATCCTCGGCCGGTCGACGCTCGTCATCGGCGCCGACACCGGCCTCACCCATCTCGCCAGCGCTTTCGGCCTGCCGACCGTCGCCATATTCCTGGCGACGGAGCCCGGCCTGACCGGCCCGCGCGGGCCCTATTCATCGACACTGCTGGCGCCCGCCGGCGGCAAAGTTACGCCGGCCGAAGTTATGGCTGAAGCGGAGCGGCTGCTGGCGCTTAGATCGGAAACGCCAGTCTAGGCCTCAAATAAATTGCACCTGGACGATCTCGTAACCCCGTGCGCCGCCCGGAGCGTTGACCTCGATGGCATCGCCGACTTCCTTGCCGATCAACGCGCGCGCGATCGGCGAGGAGATCGAGATACGGCCGGACTTCACGTCCGCTTCCTGGTCGCCGACGATCTGATAGGTTTTCTTTTCCTCGGTGTCCTCGTCGACCAGCACGACCGTGGCGCCGAACTTCACCTTGTCGCCGCTGAGCTTCGAAACGTCGATCACCTCGGCGCGCGCGATCAGGTCCTCGAGCTCGTTGATACGGCCCTCATTATGGCTCTGCGACTCTTTAGCCGCATGGTACTCGGCATTCTCGGACAGGTCGCCATGCGAGCGCGCTTCGGAGATCGCCTCGATGATGCGTGGACGCTCTTCCTGCTGGCGCCAGCGCAGTTCTTCCTTCAATGACGCGAACCCCTCGCCTGTCATCGGGACCTTGATCATGATGCCTGACCTTTCCTGCCACCACCCCCGCTTTTCGGGAATAGCCTTGTCGTTGGGTACAAAAAGAAAACGGTCCGGCAGCCTCGGGCTAACGGAACCGTTTCACCACAATTTCCCTGAATATAGCGATCTCCGCGCGATTTTCACGCTCAAAAATGAAGTTCAGTAAAATCACCACCGCTTTCGCAAGGCCATCCGGCGCTAAATCCGCAATGCCGCCAGCAAAAACCGGCTGCGATTGCTCGCAGCCGGCTTCGAAAAGCATCTGAGAAGAATCAGCTCCTCAGGAAACGTTCGATCTGCTCTGACAACATGCCGTATTCGCGCGAGCCTTTGCCGGTCCGCTTCTCGATTTCCTTGAGCTGCTCCTGCGCGCCGGCAAGATCGCCGATTTGCAGATGGGCCTCGCCGAGATATTCGCGCACCAGCGTGTAGTCGGGGTCGATGCGCAGCGCTTCCTCGTAATAGCCGAGGCCGACCGTGACACGGCCGGAATGGCGATGCGAATAGCCGAGATAGTTGAGAATGCGCGGATCCTGCTTGTTGGCGGCGAGCGTCAGCACCGAGATCGCCTCGTCGTAGCGCCCGGCCATCGCCAGATCGTGGCCTGCCTCGTAGATGCTGTCGTCATCCAGGATGCCGTACTGCGGCACAACGCATTTCTTCTTCTTCTTGTCCCAGACCTGACCCTTCTTGCATTGGGTGGTGGTCTGGCCGCCGCTGCCACCGCCACCGCCGCCCTCGCCGGCGGTGAATGCAGGCGCCGCGAACAGCGGCAGGCTAACGGCAGCAGCCAAGACCTGAACAAGCAAACGTCTGCGCATCGGAGCCTCCTTGAGCGTGACAACGGCAGATTAACGCCGCTTCGATGCGGTTTCATCCCGAAAACCTGTCAAAAGCCAAACTATTTGGAGGTCAGGCAGCGCATCGCCTCTGCGAACGGATGTGACGCGGGCCGCAAATCCGCTATCATCAGTCGAGCGCACGACGAGGAGAAAGGCCAGTGCAGCAGCGCCTCGAGAAGGAATGGGAGCTTTCCATCGACCCGGATACCGTGCGCCTGTTCATCCTGAAGGCCAAGGCGCTGAGCGCAGCCGTCAACGAGGACTACGACGACGGCGCCGAGCACGAGGTCGAGTTCGATGGCGACAGGCACGACAATCATCATCACGACGGCCTTGTCGAGGAGGCATCGGAAGACCTCACCGAGGAGGAATTCCGCGAGCTGATCAACGACCTCAACGTCGATGAAGCGGCCGAGCTGGTAGCGTTGGCCTGGGTGGGCCGCGGCGACTACGAAGCTTCCGAATGGGTCGACGCGGTGGCGGCCGCGCGCGAGCGCGCCAACAAGCGCACTGCAAAGTACCTGCTCGGACTGCCGCAGCTCGCCGATTGGCTGGAGGAAGGCCTGGAGGCGATCGGCGCGTAACGAACCGGTAACCGATTTTGATCGCAGCGCCGCAGCGTCCAAGGCAACCTTGCGATGCCGGGCCCGTTTCCGGCCGATGGCGAGGCTGAGCTTTTACGGATTTTGCAGACTGGCGCTGCCTTTGGCGGCGGGGATTTTGCTGGTCACGCCGGCCGATGCCAAGCATCGTCACAGGCAGCCGCTGACACCGCGCATGGAGCAGCCGTTGACGCAGCGGGCGGATCAACCACTGCGGCCGAGGAGCAAGCACCGCGTGAGACCGCGCGGCAAGCAGCAAGTCGCGCCAAAGCTGGCGCAACAGCAAACGCAGGACCAGCCGATCTTGCCCGCCGATGCTCTGGTGCCAGAACCACGGCCCGCGGAAGCGCAAAAGGCCGGCACCGCAACGCTGGAAGAGCAGAAGGCTGCCGGTCCAAAGGACGCTGACGCATCTGACCCGATCAATCAGGAAAAGTCTCGTGAGGGAAAGCGGCAGCATCCCGAGCCTTCGGCCACCGAGCCGTCAACCGACACGGAAGGCGAACCTGAGGCGCCGTCTGCGGTGCCGATTCCGACGCAACGACCCGACATCGCGGAACCGAAGCCGCCCGCTGCCGCACCGAAGCCACCTGAAAAGCCGGCTGATACCCACGACAACAAAATACTGCCCGATCCGCGCTCCGCTGAGCTGCCAGCCGACAAGATGCCGGCGGAGGAGGTTGCCTGCCGTGAGCGCCTCAAGACGCTCGGCGTCGAATTCGAGGAGCACAAGGCCGAGCACGACGCCGAGATCGGCTGCTCCATTCCCTATCCCATCGTCATGAAAACATTAGGAAAATCGATCAGTATAGGCGCCGGAGCCGAACTCAACTGCCAAATGGCGGAGGCTGCGGCACGATTTGCCGTCGAAGTCATCCAACCCGCCGCGAAGGCCGAATTTGGCGCCGATCTCAAATCGATCGGCCAGGCCTCCGCCTTTGTTTGCCGCCCGCGCAACGGTGGTGGAAAGCTTTCGGAGCACGCCTTCGGCAATGCGCTGGACATCGCGTCCTTCACACTCTCCGACGGCAGGACGATCGAGGTCGGCCCGGTGCCGCCCGAAAAAGATGCAAACTTCCTGAACACGATCCGCAAGGCCGCCTGCGGGCCGTTCAAGACGGTGCTCGGCCCAGGCAGCGATCCGGACCACGCGCTGCACTTCCACTTCGACCTCGAGCCGAGACGAAATGGCGGAACGTTCTGCCAATGAGTGGGTGCGAAGAACAGATGCCGCAATTCGGCCCCAGGCGTGAATGCCGGCGCTGATCTTTCCTTTACTCTTGCCGACTAGACTTGTGCCATCCGGGGACAGGATGCCTTTCGATGGCCGCAATATTTGGCGCCAGCCTCGCCTTGGCGCGACTAAGCACTCGTGCGCGCTCCGTTGCCGTCAGAATGACAACGGGGCTCGCAATCACAGCGGTCTCGGCCTGCACCACCGGCGATGTCTTTTCGCTGCAGCCGGCCGTCGACGTCGGCAGCCAGACCTCCGCCATGCCCGAGGCTCCGCAATATTCCGGCATGCAGAGGCTTGTTCCGTCCGATCCCTACCTGACCCAGGCAGCCTATCCGCGCATGGATGAGCCCTTGTCTTCGCCCGAGCAGATGCCGGCCGGCGAGATCGACTGCCGCAATGAACTGAAACGGCTTGGCGTCGTTTACCAGGACATCCAGCCTATCCACGAAGGCCAGTGCGGCATCGACTTCCCGGTGAAAGTTTCAGCCATCGGCAGCGTCGAGATGAAACCGGCAGCGACACTGACCTGCAACATGGCCGCGACCTTCGCCGCCTGGACCAGGAACGAGCTCGTGCCGGCAGCCCGCTGGCGCTATTTCTCCGGCGTCAGGGCGATCCACCAGGGCTCGAGCTATTCGTGCCGCAAGATCGCCGGCGAGGGCGTCTTGTCGGAGCACGGCAAGGGCAATGCGCTCGACGTCATGAGCATCGAGCTCAACAATGGCAACGACATCGACGTTCGCAAGCCTGGCCTGTTTGCGTTCCGCACCCGCGGCTTCCTCAACAATGTTCGCGCCGACGGCTGCCAATATTTCAACACGGTCCTCGGCCCGGGCTACAATTACGACCACCGCAACCACTTTCACTTCGACGTCAAGAATCGCAGGAACGGCTACCGCGCCTGCCGCTGACCTTCGGCCTACTGCCCAACCGGCCCAACACCGCATAGAGTGGGCCGGGCACAGGCTTGGGAGTGGTCTCTCGTGGGTGAGCGAAGCCTTAGGCGACGCGCGGCGATCTGGCTGGCGGCTTTCTGTGCTTTCTATCTTGGCTTTGCCTACCTTGCCGCGCCGGAATTCTGGACCTGGCGGGAGCACGGCTTCCGCACGCAGCGCTTCGAGATGGTGACGCATACGCCGCAGGGCATTCCCGGCGACCCTATCAATGTTGGACTTGTCGGCACCGAGAAGGAGGTGGTCCACGCTTTTGCCGTGGCCGGCTGGGACACGGCCGACGCCGTCACGCTCAGGACAGCGATCGACATCGGCGAGAGCGTCCTGTTCTCCCGACCCTATCCCGATGCGCCGATCAGCCGCCTGCTGTTTGAAGGCCGCGCCCAGGACCTCGCTTTCGAAAAGCCCGTCGGCGACAGCGCCGACCGGCGCCACCACGTCCGCTTCTGGCAGACAAATACCGTCGGCGATGACGGCCGCCCGCTCTGGCTGGGTGCCGCCAGCTTCGACCGCGGCGTCGGCTTGAGCCACGACACCGGTGCCATCACTCACCATATCGGCGCGGACATCGATGCCGAGCGCAACTTGCTGATCGGCGACCTCAGCACCGCAGGCATGCTGACATCGACCAGCGAGATCCCGGGGATCGGCGCGACGAAAAACGGCAGGAACGGCGGCGGCGATCCCTATTTCACCGACGGTATGGCGGTGGTTGGCGTGTTGAAGCAATTGCCCTAGCGCATCCGGCATTCTCGAAGCGGCAAACGGCGCAATTCGAAAAACGCCCAACCCGCTATTTTCGAATGCACCGCAGCAATGCTATTGACGCCGCATGCTATACGTCGAAATCGCCGTTGTGGCCGCCCTCATCCTGGTGAACGGCCTTTTGGCCATGTCGGAGCTGGCTATCGTCTCGTCGCGCCCGGCCCGCCTCAAGGCGATGATCGACCGCAATGTCAGGGGTGCCGGCCGCGCGCTGGCCCTCGGCTCCAACCCCGGCAAGTTTCTGTCCTCGGTGCAGATCGGAATCACCCTGGTCGGCGTCCTTTCCGGCGCCTTTTCCGGTGCCACGCTCGGCGAGCGACTGGCTCAATACTTGGCCTCGACCGGCATCCGCGAGAACATCGCCGACCCCATCGGCGTCGGCATTGTCGTCGCGGTCATCACCTACGCCTCGCTGATCGTCGGCGAGCTCGTGCCGAAGCAGATCGCGCTCAGGGATCCTGAGCGCGTCGCAGTCCGCGCCGCGCCGGCGATGACCATTCTCGCCAAGGTATCGGCGCCGCTCGTCTTTCTGCTCGACATTTCCGGCCGCGGGGTTTTGTGGTTGCTCGGCCAGGCCGGCGAGGCGGAAGAGAAGGTCACGGACGAGGAGATCAAGATGCTGGTCGCCGAGGCCGAGCATCACGGCACCATCGAATCCGACGAGCGCCGCATGATCGCCGGCGTCATGCGCCTTGGCGACCGCGCCGTGCGCGCCGTGATGACGCCGCGCACCGAGGTCGACTGGATCAACCTGCAATCCGACGAGGGGGCCATCAAGCGGCTCCTGATGGAGAGCCAGCATTCGCGCCTGCCTGCGGGCGACGGCAATGTCGATGCCATGATAGGGGTCATCCAGACGCGCGACGTGCTGGCCGCCCTTCTTGCCGGCAGAGTGTTGGATCCGCGCCAGCATGTGCGCACCGCGCCAATCGTCCATGATCAGGCCGACGCGCTCGACGTGCTGCAAAGGCTGCGGGAATCGGACGTGCCGATGGCGCTCGTCCATGACGAATACGGCCATTTCGAAGGCATCGTCACGCCGGCCGACATCCTGGAAGCGATCACCGGCGTCTTCCGCTCGGACCTCGACGCGGGCGAGGAAGAGAACGCGGTCAAACGCGAGGACGGCTCATGGCTGCTTGCCGGCTACATGCAGGCCGACGAGATGGCCGAGGTGCTGGGCATCGACTTGCCGGAGAACCGCGACTACGAGACGGTGGCCGGCTATGTGCTGTCACATCTGCACCACCTTCCCGCTACCGGCGAATGCGTGGACGCGCAAGGCTGGCGCTTCGAGGTGGTCGACCTCGACGGCCGGCGTATCGACAAGCTGATCGCCACCCGCCTGCCCGACGGCCACCGTCCGATGGCGCGCCGATAGCGAGCCTGGGGTCTGCCGGGTTTTCCCAACATCCATTCAGGCCAGTTCCTTGCGAAGAAAGACGCGGGCCTGCCCATCGAACCCGAACGGAACGCGGCCGAATTCCACATAACCGTGGCGGATGTAGAATCCAGGCGCCTGAAAGCTGCTTGTCTCCACGACGGCGCGTCTGCAGCCCCGCGCCTTTGCCTCTTCTTCGACGGCGGCAAGCAACCGGGCGCCGTAAGACAGACCGCGTAAATGCGCGGGCACGAAAAACATGTCCAAGAACAGAAGACCGAGTTCGGTACTTCCCCATAGGCCGCCTAAAGCTTTGCCCGAGCCATCACACAATATGGCACCTATGGGAATGCGGTCGTCCGTCCCTGTGATGGCGACGTTATAGCGGTAGAGCGCCGCGGCGGCCTCGACTTTCGCGGCTTCGTCCGTCGACAGGATGATTGGGAATTCTTGAGTCATGCGGATTTGCGCCTGCCCTGAACATGGCGAAAACGGATGAACTTCCAGCTTCGGCCGGCGTTCCGGAGAATGCTCGTCAACCTCTTCGTGTTCGGAACCTTGAAGAGAGGGTTTCCTCTTCACAAGGCGGGTTTGTCCGGGGCCGCGTGCATCGGTGCCTGCAGGACCCGTGAGCGTTTCCCGATGCTGATTGCCGGACCTCGCTTCGCTCCGATGATGTTCAATGAACCGGGTCTCGGCTTCCACGTCAGGGGCGAGCTCTACGCGGTCGACGACCGCGCCCTGGCCGGGCTTGACCGGATCGAATCCGCTGGCAAGCCCGGCAACCTGCGCGTCCCGATCGAGGTTGAGCCCATTGAAGGCGGTCCGCATGTCCTGGCGCAGGCTTACATGAAATCCCGCCGTCTCGCGGATCCCGTCCATTCGGGATATCTGGATTTCTACGACGATCGGCGTTTCAAACTTCACGCGAACGCCTAAGGTTGCGCCCGAAGGATGCCCAATTGAAATCCGACTTTCTCCAGTATGTCTGACATAAAAGCGGCAGCAGAGCGAAATCCTTGAGCGATCCTCTGTCGAACGACCGAGGCTTCCGCAAATAAAAGGGGCGGCGCAAGCGCCGCCCTTAGATGATATTTTGGGAGGATGAAGCGGCTTAAGCCGCCTGGGCTTCACTGGCGATCGCGTCGGCGGCGCGCGCCGCCTTCAGCACCTTCGCCCACCAGGCAACGTCATTGATGAGCGCCGCCGCCGCCTGGTTCAGATGTTCGATCTCTTCCAGCTTCTTGTCGCCCTGGCGGACCGCAAGGAAATCGCCCCAGGCGATGTGCACTGCCGACTTGACCGGCGCCATTTGTAG
>NZ_RZSR01001761.1:0-494 GCF_004023265.1 Mesorhizobium sp. M1A.F.Ca.IN.020.06.1.1 | reverse complement strand
TCGGCCTTGCGGCGAGCCTGCTCGGCTGCCATTTGGGCTTCGAGCGCGCGCCGCTGCGCGTCGAGATCGGCGCCTTGCTCGACCGTCTGATCGACATTGTCGGCCTGTTGTTTTTTGGCTTCGCCTTCGGCAGGCGGCGGAACAACGATCTGATCGATTGTCTTGTCGGCCGCTTGTGGCGTCTCGGCCAAGGCCGGCGGGCGAAACTCAGGCGGGTTGAAATTTTCGCTAGCGCTCGACGCCATATCACGAGAGCGCGGCTCGCTCGGCCAGTTGATCCAGATCAGCGCGATCGCCACAATCAGCCCAATGGCGACCATGGCGACTTTTGTGCCTATTCCGGCATAGCGTCTGGCGACGGTCGGCCCGCCATCGAGCTCGTTATAGTCGATGTTGCTCATCTATTGCCCCCTTGCGGTCGGGGAAGAGAAGGGGCCGGGCCCCCGCACCAGCTTCTTCGGGCCGTAGATTTCTGAGACAGGATCAGCCTTCGA
>NZ_RZSR01001760.1:0-498 GCF_004023265.1 Mesorhizobium sp. M1A.F.Ca.IN.020.06.1.1 | reverse complement strand
GATGAGTTCGTTGACCGCGCGGGCGTTCTCGAGCTGCATGCGCGTGTTCTGATCGACCGAGCCTTTGACGTCCTCGGACTGTCCGATCTGGCCGCTGGCCGACTGCAACGACCGTTCGCGTTGCGCGACCCCTTGTGACGCCTGCGAGGTCAGGGCGCTCAACAACGACGCGACGTTGACACTGCCGCTATAGGCTGTGTTGACGGCACTGCTGGCATTGCCGCTGATTTGCTGGAGCTGCTTGACCAGCTGCAGGCCGTTAATCACCGCGCCGGCGATCTTCTGGATTTCTGGCGACAGCCCGCCGAACGAGAGGGCGCCGCCATTGAGGATCGACCCGAAGCTCGGCGCTTGCGCAATCGACATGTTGCCGCCCAGGCCCATTTGGCCGATGCCGAGAGAGCCGTTGCGACTTCCTGTCAGCGCTTGCAGGATCTGATTGCTCTTCTCGAGGATGTCCTTGTTGGAGCCCATGATCGAATTGGTGTTGTCGGCGTT
>NZ_RZSR01001759.1:0-502 GCF_004023265.1 Mesorhizobium sp. M1A.F.Ca.IN.020.06.1.1 | reverse complement strand
GCGCCGGCCACCCCCGCCATCATCAAGCTGGCGGCGGCCGCGAAAAGTATCGTCTTTCGCATGGATATTCCTTCCCTCGGTTTGGAAAACGGTCGTTTTGGGCTGACTCGGTCACCTCAACCGCCAAATGGGATCGGAAGGTGTCGTCGAGCGGGTCATTGCATGACCATTGGATGGCGACAATGTGCGCTCCGCGCCCACACAAACTCGCTTTTGGGAGCAATCGCTGATGGCAAGAATTTCCCGTGCCGCCTATGCGCAGATGTACGGCCCCACGGTCGGCGACAAGGTGCGGCTTGCCGACACCCAGCTCTTTATCGAGGTCGAGAAGGATTTTACCGTCCATGGCGAGGAAGTGAAATTCGGCGGCGGCAAGGTCATCCGCGACGGCATGGGCCAGAGCCAGGTATCTAGGGCGGGCGGCGCCGTCGACACCGTCATCACCAACGCGCTGGTCGTCGACGCGCTCGCCGGGATCGTCAAGGCCGATATCGGCCTGAAG
>NZ_RZSR01001758.1:0-503 GCF_004023265.1 Mesorhizobium sp. M1A.F.Ca.IN.020.06.1.1 | reverse complement strand
TCGCCGAGCGCTCTGGGACGCTTGTCATCGCCGATGAGGTGATGACCGGTTGGGGCCGCACCGGCACGCTCTTCGCCTGTGGGCAGGCCGGCATCTCGCCGGACATCCTGTGCACCTCCAAGGGGCTGACCGGCGGCTCGGTCCCGCTTGCCGCCACCCTCGCGACCGACGCGATCTTCCGAGCGCATTATTCGACGGATCGGACCAGGACCTTTTTCCATTCGAGCTCCTATACCGCCAACCCGATCGCCTGCGCGGCCGCGCTTGCCAATGTCGGCATTTGGAACAATGAGCCGGTTGCGGAGCGCGTGGCCATCCTGTCGCGGATGCAGGCGGAAAAGATTGCGCGGTTCAGCGAGGATCCGCGTTTTGAGAATGTGCGCACGACTGGCACCATCGCCGCGCTCGACCTGCGCGTCGGCTCCGCAGGCTACCTGGCCGAGGTCGGCCCGAGGCTGCGCGCCTTCTTCCTCGAGCGCGGCTTGCTGGTGAGACCCCTTGGC
>NZ_RZSR01001757.1:0-504 GCF_004023265.1 Mesorhizobium sp. M1A.F.Ca.IN.020.06.1.1 | reverse complement strand
CTGCAGCAGTTGTCGGTAGGGTGGTGGCCCCTTGCGCAGCAGCCCGTGGTCGCCGAGCAACTCGCCATGATCGGCGGTAAACAGCACGAAGCTGTCGTCGAGCACGCCAACGTCGTCCAGTGCGACGAGCAGCCGCCCGACGGCATCGTCGATCATCTGGATCATGCCATGCGTGTGGGCGATTGCGATGGCCAGCGTTTCGTCGGAGATATCGTCGGTGCGCAGGAGGAAGCCCTGCTCGCGCGGCTGCTCGCCGGAGGCGATGTAGGGCACTTTGGTCGGATCGTCGCCTTCGCCGAGATAGGCCGGCATCCGCTCCAGCTCGCCCGCCCGGATGGTCGGCGTGGGCATCAGCTCCGGTCGGAACAGGTCGCAATAGGGCAGGGGCGGGGCGAAGGGGTGGTGCGGGTCCGGAAACGAGACGAACAAGCCGAACGGCTCTGCCTGCTTGCTCTGGCGCTCGATGAAGTCGATCGCCCGATCCGCGATCCAACTGGTGTAGTG
>NZ_RZSR01001756.1:0-506 GCF_004023265.1 Mesorhizobium sp. M1A.F.Ca.IN.020.06.1.1 | reverse complement strand
TCTATGTGCTTGGCACGTCAGGCATCGGCACGGAACGACTTCGCGCCGAAGCCGAGACGGCCATCGAGAAGCTCGCTGGCGTCGATCTCAACGTCACCGTTGGGCCGGCGCGGTTGACGCTCGATGGGTCGAGCTTCGTCGCTCTGCAGGTCAGCGACGTCAGCTTGAAGACGGCCGACGGCAAGCCGATGGCCGATGTCGGGCGCGTCCGCTTCGGCATGCGCCTGCTGCCGCTGCTATCCGGCGAGGTCAAGCTCACCAGCGCCCGGTTCTCCGATGCTCGCATCATGGTCGCCGCCATGCCGTCCGGGAGCGGTGATTGGACTGCGGCTTTGCGCAACGAGGATGGCCTGGTCGATCCGGAGAAAGTATCGGCGGCGGTGTTTGGCGGCGTCAACGCGGCGCTGGATGCGGTGAGCGCGGAATCGATGCGCCAGATCGACCTCCGCAACGTCGAGTTCGAATTGCCGCCGGGCGGATCGGTCAGGCGTCTGACCGTCGCCGAG
>NZ_RZSR01001755.1:0-506 GCF_004023265.1 Mesorhizobium sp. M1A.F.Ca.IN.020.06.1.1 | reverse complement strand
TGCCGGAGAACGCATCATCGGCCGTCACATCGCGCCGACGCTGGTCGCGACCATGTTGCGCAATCTCGGCATCGACAATGGCCCGACACCGGCGCCGGAGGAGGCCTGGACCGGACTGGTGGATGGACGGATCGGCCTGCAGCTTGCCGATGGCCTGGTCCTGCGCCGCAGCCGCGTGATGAAGGACTACCGCGTCGAGCTCATCGGCTTGACCGACGCCATGGTGCCGCGCCTGAAGGCATTGGGCCTCATCGCGGAGATCATCTCCTGGAAGCTCAGGCTGTTCATTCCGACCTCTGCGCAGGGGTCAGCCATGCTCGCCTCGCTTCTTGAGCGCCACGCGCTGGTCGGCGTCACCGACCGCACGGCCGCGGCTTGAGAGGAGGCGATCATGACCGGCTCGGCCTCCGACCTGGCGCGTCGTCTTGGCGATCATGCCGAGGCGGTGTGCCGCGAATATCTCTCTAACGGCGATCGTTCGGGCAATCACTGGATCGTCGGTGACG
>NZ_RZSR01001754.1:0-507 GCF_004023265.1 Mesorhizobium sp. M1A.F.Ca.IN.020.06.1.1 | reverse complement strand
CGCAGCGCCGAGACGGATGAGGGGTGCTCCAGCGGAGTGCGACGCTTACTTCTGCAACGCAGAGATCGTTCCAACACCCCTCATCCGGCCGCTTCGCGGCCACCTTCTCCCACAAGGGGAGAAGGCGAGGTCTGCGCTTACTCGTCCGCCTTGAAGGTCTGCTTCTGCTGGCCCATGCCCTCGATGCCGAGCTCGACGACGTCGCCGGCCTTCAGGAACACCGGCGGCTTCATGCCCAGCCCGACGCCGGGCGGCGTTCCGGTGGAGATGATGTCGCCGGGATGCAGCGACATGAACTGGCTGAGATAGGAAACCAGATACTTCACGCCGTAGACCATCGTCTTGGTCGAGCCGTTCTGCATGGTCTTGCCGTTGACCGTCAGCCACATTTTGAGGTTCTGCGGGTCGGCGATCTCGTCCGTGGTCACCAGCCAGGGGCCGATCGGGCCAAACGTGTCGCAGGACTTGCCCTTGGTCCACTGGCCTTGGCGCTCGGCCTGGAAGGCT
>NZ_RZSR01001753.1:0-508 GCF_004023265.1 Mesorhizobium sp. M1A.F.Ca.IN.020.06.1.1 | reverse complement strand
TCACTACACGGTTGACGGGCCGATGGGTCAGCTGCTTGACGCGGAAAGCGACGGACTGTCGCTCCGCTCCTTCCAGACCTTCGAAATCGAGCAGCTGATGAACATGGGCGAGCGCAGCCTCGTTCCCGTGCTCACCTATCTGTTCCGCCGGATCGAGAAGCGGCTGACCGGTGCCCCCAGCCTCATCATCCTCGACGAGGCGTGGCTGATGCTCGGCCACCCGACTTTTCGCGATAAGATCCGCGAGTGGCTGAAGGTACTGCGCAAGGCCAATTGCGCGGTCGTGCTCGCCACCCAATCGATCTCGGATGCCGAGCGCTCCGGCATCATCGACGTCTTGAAGGAATCCTGCCCGACCAAGATCTGCCTGCCAAACGGCGCGGCGCGCGAGCCGGGGACGCGCGAGTTTTATGAGCGCATCGGATTCAACGAGCGCCAGATCGAGATCGTAGCGACGGCGCTCCCCAAACGCGAATATTACGTCGCCTCCCCGGAAGGACGGCGGCTA
>NZ_RZSR01001752.1:0-511 GCF_004023265.1 Mesorhizobium sp. M1A.F.Ca.IN.020.06.1.1 | reverse complement strand
GTAATATGGTGCCTGCATATGCGGGTTGCCGGAGATTCGCTCCCAGACCTGCTCTTGGCGGGCATGGTCATTTGAGATCGAGAACGCCATGATCTGCTCAAGGCGGATTTCATCCTTCTCGTAAAGTTCGAGCAGCTTTGGCGAGACCGAGGCGAGCCTCAGCCGCTGCTTGACGGTCGCCGCCGATACGAAGAAGCGAGCGGCAATCTCCTCGACATCAAGGCCCTGCTCCCTAAGTGCCTTGAATGCGCGGAACTGGTCGAGCGGATGCAGGTCCTCGCGATGCATGTTCTCGGCAAACGAGTCTTCCTCGGCCGAGGTCGTTCCGCTGCGATTGACGATGCAAGGGATCGGCTCGTTCTTCGCCAGGCGCTTCTGCTTGACGAGAATGCCAAGCGCGAGATAGCGGCGGCCGCCCGCCGGCACTTCGTAGCTGCCGGTCTCGTCTCCGTTTCCGTCGAGCACGGGCCGGACGTTCAGGCTCTGCAGGAGCTTTCGCCGACCGATGTCC
>NZ_RZSR01000175.1:0-8230 GCF_004023265.1 Mesorhizobium sp. M1A.F.Ca.IN.020.06.1.1 | reverse complement strand
CGCCCGCCAACAACCTCTCCTTGCTTAGCACGCCGTATCCACGAGCACCTCCATGTCCCGCAGATCGCGAAGTGTGTCGAAGCCGAAATGCGAGACGAACACCTTGATCGTCACATCGGTGTAGGTGCGCTCGGCTGCGGGCTGCGCGAACCGGCGGCGATGGGTCTCACGACTCTCATCTCAAACTACACCCCACGCTCGAAACCTCCCCCTGCCGGTCATCTCGCGCAGGCGAAGCTCGCCGATGAGATTGAGCGCTCCTTGCTTCGAGACTTTCAGCCTTTCTTCGACCATGCCGGTGGAGACGATCGGGCGCGACAGCACCAGTTCGACCAGATCAGGCAGTTTCGAACTGGAACGACGTCTGCGCAACCGTCGCTCAAACTGGTTTTTCGCCAGCACCAGCCGATCGTGCTCCTTCAATCCCGCCAAGGCTGCTTCCTGGATGGCGTCGACAAACGCCAACAAGCGCTCGCCGCTCGCCTTTGCGCGCCGGCGCTCCCTTGGAATGCTCTTGGCGCCGAGATGCAGGCTGGCAAGATGCCCTGCGGCAACGCCTTCCTGCCGCAGCAGCGCGGCGACCAGCAGCGGCCCGAGCCAGGCGGCATGCTGCAGCACCTCGATCCGGGACCAAGCCTCGAGCAGGATTGCTGCACGCAGCACTGGCGGCAGCGCCCGCGTATCCGCGAGCACGCCCTGCCATTCAGCCAAGCGCGCATCCTCGTCCCAGTCGAGATCATAGACGAGCGACGGCCGGTCGGACTGCTCCGGCCGCTCCTTGCGGACCGGCGCCGTCCCACCCTCCAGCACCTTCGCCGCGCGATCGAGAACGGCGTCGATCGCCGCAAACTCCTCGGCCAATGGATCCGACTCGGCTTCGTCGGCCAATTGCTCGGCTGGCGCCCCCTGCCCTTCGCGACCGCCGTCCGGCGCCGCCCCCGCGCCACGGCCGGTCAAGTGGCGCAGCCCGTCGCGCCCGAGCGCCCAGTCCGGAGCACGGGCGACAATTTGCCTTCGCGCGCGCAGGATCGCATGAGCACGTGTAAGCTCGTGCGTCGGCGCGCGGACATCCATGTGAGCGTCGTGCAGGACAAGGTCCTCGATATGGACGAGCTCGCCCTCAAGCCAAAGTGCCGCGACGGCGTCGGCAAAATTCTGGCGCTCGATCCAGCCCTCCCGAACCGGCGAACGGTGAAGCCGCTCATCGAGACGCGTCAAAACCTCCGTGGCGCCAGCAACCGGGCTGATGAGCCTATCCAGAGGCAGTTTGCCGAAGTCATAAACCATTGATTTACCTTAACATGATTCGCGAAAATCAAGCTATCCGACACTTAAGTGGACTTGCACCGTACATCGTTTGGCGCCGCTTTCACTATCGATAATGACCTCTTATCGTTAGTGATTGTTTTCGCGGGGCAAATCGGCCAGAATCCATGCTCTCGACGCCGAAGGAACCCACGGAATGCGGGCAATTCGAACGATCTCAAGCTCGACCGACGTCTTGCGCCGCGCCGAGGCGCTCGACGCGCTGGACGCTGTGCTGCCGTTCGATCGCCGCGAATTCCTCGCCGAGCTCCTGTCGGACGGCGATGTCGAGACCCTGCGCCACCTGGCGCGCGAAGGCATCGGCGAGAACTCGATGCGGGCGCTCGCCTCCGACCTCGCCTACCTTGAGGCATGGTGCCAGGCTGCCACGGCAAATCCCCTGCCCTGGCCGGCCCCGGAAGCGTTGTTGCTCAAATTCTTGGCGCATCATCTTTGGGATCCAGCCCGGCGCGAGGCCGATCCGGCGCATGGCATGCCCGAGGACGTGAGCGCCGCGTTGATGCAAGCGGGGCTGCTGAGGAGCAGCGGACCTCACTCCCCCAGCACGGTACGCCGACGCCTGTCGAGCTGGTCGACGCTGACGCAATGGCGTGGACTAGAGGGCAAGTTCAACGCTCCAGGCCTTCGCAATGTGCGTATTCCGATGAAGCCGGCCATGGATTCCGATTTGAAGCCGGCCGGTCATTCCGATTTCATTCCGGTCACGATTCCGATTTGAAGCCGGCCAGTTTTCGGTCTGATCCTGGGTCGCTTTGATGTTTGGGTTGGGTTTTGTTTCAGGTCAAGCTTCGATGCTTTCAGATGCGACTAGCGGGCGCTGTTTTCGCATGCTTTCACCGGTGAGATCGATGCGATAGGCGTTGTGAACGAGGCGGTCCAAGATGGCATCGGCCAGAGTGGGGTTTGCAATGATTTCCCACCAGCGATCCACGGGCACCTGACTTGTGACAATGGTTGAGCGTCGCTCGTAGCGATCCTCAATGATCTCCAGGAGATCGCGACGTTGGTCGTCATTGAGCTTTTCCGGTCCCCAGTCATCGAGGATCAGCAGGTCGGTCCTGGCAAGAGATTTGAGGATCCTGCCGTATCGCCCGTCGCCTCTTGCAAGCGAGAGAGCTGCGAATAGCCGGGGAACCCGGTGGTAGGCGACAGAGAAGTCTTCGCGGCAGGCCTTGTGACCGAGAGCGCAGGCAAGCCAGCTTTTGCCGACACCGGCTGGCCCGGTGACAAGAAGACCGTGATGCTTTCTGATCCAGTCGCAGCCGGCAAGCGCCATGAACAGAGTGCGGTCGAGACCGCGGGCGGCGCGGAAATCGGCATTCTCGATCTGAGCGTCATGACGAAGCTTGGCAGCCCTGGCGCGAGCCTCAAAACGCTTCTGGCGGCGCATGGTCGCTTCCCGTTCGAGCAGTATGGCAAGCCATTCGCCGTGCTCGAGGCCGCGCGCTTCGGACTGACCGTCCAGTTCCTGGAAAGCGGTTGCCATGCCGTAAAGGCCAAGCTCCCGCAGCATGTCGATAGTCGGATTGATCAGCATTGGTGGGTCTCTCAATGAAAGTAATCAGGGCCACGCAGATTGGCGTGTTCGATAATGGCGGTTGGTTCGCCCGATTGACGTGCGGCTTTGTGGTTGGCGATGAGCGAGGCGATGCTCTTGCAGTTCAGGCCACCAATCTCGACAGCGCGGGCCGATACGGCTTCGGCCCGATTGCGATCGATGTCGCGAAACAGGCGTAGGATGCCCAGACATGTTCGAAAGCCCTGCTCGGGATGCGGACGGTTGGCGAGGATTGCGACGACCAGACCTTCCGTCTGCGGCCCGATGGACGCGCCCCAGCGTCGAAAGCGCTCCGGTGTCCACTCGGCATAGCGCCGGTGCGAACTGGGCATGTGGTCCGGATCGGTTCCATGGCGAAGACCTCCGTATCGGCGCTGATGCACCGCGACGCGCTTGCCGCGATGGAAAATCTCGATGGTGCGCGCGGTCGCTCTCAGATCGACCTGCTGACGAATGAGGGCGTGGGGCACGGAATAGAAGAAGGTCATGAACTCGACGTGGTAATCCGTCGAGACGCGGGCCAAGCGCCATTCGGCAAACTCGTAATCTTCCGGTGGAAGACTGGCCAAAGCCGGGCGCTCGACGGTCTCGAAGAGCTGCCGGCGACTGAGGCCCAGCCGGCGCATGACGTGGTCATTGATGCGATCGAGTGCCTGGGCGATGGCGGCATTGGCCTCGGCCAGCGAGAAGAAAACCTGATTGCGCAGGCGCCCCAGGATGCAGGACTGGGCGAAACGCACTCCATTCTCCACTTTCGATTTATCCCGAGGGCGTCTCGGCCGTGCCGGAAGAACCCCGACGCCATAGTGAGAGGCCATCATGCCGTAGCTGCGGTTGATCTCGGGATCGTAGAAGCTGGCGCGACTGACCCCCGACTTCAGATTGTCGGGGACCACGAGCCTGGGAACGCCGTGAAAAAAACGAAACATCCGGACATGCGAGCCAATCCAGTCGGGCAGCGTTTGCGTCCAGGTCGCCTCGGCAAAGGTGTAGCTGGAGGCGCCGAGCACCGCCACGAAGATCTCCGCCTCGCGGATCTCGCCGGTCTTGCGGTCGACAATCGGGATCTTCTTGCCGGAATAATCCACGAAGACCTTGTCGCCGGCGGCGTGCTCCTGGCGCATTGTCGGCGACAGTCGCTGCTGGAATCCCCGCAGGAGTTCACAAAAGCGACTGTATCCGTACCCGTCGGGATGCGCCTCCCGATACTCCTCCCAGAGGATGAGCAAAGTGACGCCTGGCTTCTTGAGCTCGACCGCAAGATCGGCCCAGTTCGGTTCCGTGCGCCGCCGTGTGCCCTGCCTGACACCATTGCGGCTGAAAAGCTTGTGCTCGAGCGCATCGTCGGTCAGCTCGCCCGGCAACGGCCAGGTTAATCCAACTGCTGCCGCACGCTGCAGGTTATCCTGCACGGTGCTGCGCGCTATTCCTAACATGACTGCTATCTCGCGGGAGCTCGTCCCGCTCCCGGCAAGCCGAAGCATTTGTCTCAATTGTCTCATGGTCAGCCTTCTCTTCGCCGGCATCCAAATCTCCCCGTTTACGGCGGGGCACTTGATGCCAAAGTTGCTGACCCAGGAGGTAATCTTCAGTGCCGAAAACTGGCCGGTCTTTGATCGGAACGGTGGCCGGCTTCAAATCGGAATGGTGGCCGGTCTTTGATCGGAATGGCGGCCGACTTCATGTCGGAATCCGCACACGAGGACGAGATCGGGCATGAAATAGAGCACCTGCCGGCCCACGTGAATTGCAGGCGGTGTAACATTGCTGCGAACAACGTTCGGTAGGGCGCTTGCAAGGGTCGTTGGCTTTTTGTCGACCAGCATGCTGGCCCCGGCGTTGCGCTTCCAAGTTGTTAGATCTTCGATCTTGCCCCCGGCCGCGACGTGCCACCGTCCCGCGCAACGGTTAAGCGTCTCGAACGCGGCAACCAACCTCCCATAAGCAGCCTCGGCATCTTGCTCCAGATCGTAATAAAGCACGCTCACGCGGCGATAGCCGTCAAACCATTGGCCTATCAGCATGCCCGGTAGAAATGCGGCTACCCCCACCACAGACCCGGCACCGCCGACCGCTTTCCCAATAAGGAAGCCCACGATACCGAATAGGACTGCCAGTATCACGGAGAGCCGCGTCTGCGCTTGCCTGGCGTTGATTTCATCCAGCACGTTGGCAAACGTTTCATCGCGCATATCCATCACGTCGCCGGACTCGATCTCCCTCATCAGGACGCCATCAGCGACATACTCTGACCCGGACGGTTGCGGCTGTGCTTGGAGCGGCTGAGGCGCCTGCGATCGGGCTGCGTTTTTCCCGCCGGCTTTTCCGAGGGTACCGCGGTAGTACAGACCACCAACCCCGGCGTGGATGTAGTGGCCTCGTGGACCCGTCCCGATCCGAAGGCCCTTTACGCCAACGGAGACGCCAACCCCGCCGGACGAAAAATTGAAGCGGAACGGTCCCGCGCTGATCGATTTGCGAACGTAAAACCCCATCCCTTGAGTCCCAACTCAATGCTGAGCGCGCTAAGTCACCAGCATTCTCTCCCACTCATGACTTCGATCCCTGAGCCGGCGCGAGCTCCGTTTCGCGGGAGCGCTGCCTTACCCTAATTTCAATTCGCCTTCTTGCCTTCACGTCGCCCGCTTGCGCCCCGTCAGTCAGAAGATCACCGGGCAAGATCAGCTGGCCACCCGACATCGGCAGAATGGTGAAACCGTGCAACTCGGGCATATCGCGAAGAATGCTTGTGACGGATATTGCTCGAGCCAATCCAAGGCCCGCGTTGTCGGCCGGATGAAGCGCACCAACCTCCACCTTGCCGGCCAAAACCGGTTGGAGGCCTTTGTCCATATTCGATGACTGACCGGACATCGCTTGCTCGTCCGTGTGGCCAATCACCTCGATGACGTCGACGCCGTAGGACGTTGCAATGCCCGCAATCGTCTTCGACAGATCGCGCAGCCTCGTCTTGAACCGGTCTGAAAGCTCGGCGCTACCGGATTCAAAATTATAGCCGTCAAGTTCGCTGAGACTTATGATCGGCGGCCAATCGTGGGGTTTGGCAGCGACAGCAGACTCATTTGCCTTTTTTAGTGCATCCGAGAGGTCCTTAGGAGTCTTGCCGCCGCCGACATAGCCATTCTCCTTCAGCACCTTCATGTGCTCGATCATCGCCTTGGCTTGATCGACATCGACATCGTTCTCGGCAAGGACTTTGGTGACGGCCGCCCTCTTCATCACCTCTTCCACCGTTAGGCCGGCCTTCTTGATTGTTTCGACGGCATCCTTCGCAAGGACCAGTTCACGCCATTCCTGGTCGGGCACATTGCGCCCCGTCGCGGGTTTGACCAGCGCATTCAGCTGAGCAAGCAGCCGCTTGTTTTCTTCGTCGAGCTTGTGAACTTTCTCCTGAACGGATTGCGCAATCCTTTGGGCTTCCGCAGCCTGTTTCTCCTTCTTGGCGATGATTGCACCAGCCGCCAACAGAAGGCAGAACACCAAAAGGAGCATGGTCTCGGCCATCGTCAGGCCGAGGATCAGGCCGCGGCCATAGCCCTTGCGCTCGAAGGCAATTGATGTTGAGCCAAACTCGCTCACCTGCCCCACCAACTGGTTCGTCTCGGCGGCTCAGGCTTCTCTGCCTGGGGCGTTCCACTCAAGGTTTGGAAGGAATCGCCCTGCGGGTTGTCGGCGATCTTAATTGTTGCCTCTTGCCCTACACTGGCAGCAGGTGTTGCCGAGCGTACCGGATCAATTGCTATAGGGCCGTTGGCGGGTTGGTTCGCTCGCGAGACTTGGAGACTCTTTTCCGCAAGCGTTGCAACGAGTTCGCTCGTATCCTTACTTTGCTTTTGCACCACCGCCGCAAGCGCCTCGGTCAAACGCTGCTGCGCTTGAACAGTCTCGGCGGTCTTCTCTGCCGCAGCCGCCGCTCGCTCAACGCCGCTCGCCACCTTTGAGACCACCTCTGAAAGGCCGGTCATACGAGCTTGCTGCTCTTGGGAGGCGGTCTCGGTTTTCACCGCATACTGCGCCACGGCGTTGCCTAGGAGCTTCACCATTGGCGCCAAGTCGTTCTTCAGCACCTCGTCTGGGACGACAACCTTCTCAAGCTTAGTGGCCACGCTGTCCGCTTGCGCGCCGAGCTTGCTCACCGACGAGGACATTGAGCCATTCGCCTTGTCGAGCAAATCCGCGGCCGCCTCGACGCGCTGCGCAATCGACGAGAACTGACTTTCGACCTGCCCGAAATTATCCTTAAGCGCGTCACTGAGTTTGCCCGACGCCTCCTGGACCGGCTTGATCGCTTCCATCGCGATTTTGTCTAGGGCAGATCTAATATGCTCCCCATTTCGCTCCGCCTGCGCGGCAATCTCCGCAAACCCCTCCTCAAGCATTTGATGGCTGACGCGGCGGAAGTCGGCGAATTCCCTGGTTACGCTCTCCATCTCGGCTCTCACACGCCGCGTCATATCGGCGAGTTCGTGCCTCGCCGTCCGCTCGATGTCGGCAGGGTCGCGGCGCATCTGGTTGTAGAAAATTCTGAGCGCGATACCAGTGATCGTCGAGGTAACGGCGATACCAAAGTTCCTGACGATCGTCTCGGTCGATCCTTCTGACCCGAACTGAAACAACGAGACCCCGAGGCTCGATAGGGTGAACAGGAAGCCCATGTAGTAGAGGTTGTCGCCGGTCTGCTCATCGTGCAGCCGAAGCTTCCCCGTGAAGACTGACATACTCAGATAGAACAACATCAGGCAGACTGGTATGCCCGCCCCCACAATTGGGCTCACACCCGACAGCTTGGCAATGGCGATGAAGACGCAGCCGCCAAGGGTCAGCGCCGCAAAGACAACCAGCGGAAAACCTGGATGGCCCAAGAGGGCATGTTCGTGTTTCCTGGCCATCAGTTTAGCCCCTCCAAGCCAACCAGCTTTTCGAACTCGCCGTGATGGCTCTGGACCCACTGCGTCCAGAACTCGGCATGGTCGAGCGACTGAAACGGCTTCTTTGCCCTGTCGATGTAGAGAATCGTGACGCCCACCCCATCGAGCGACGTGCCATAGGTTCGATCGGCGGCGCTGTTGAGATATTTCTGATAGTCGAGCCCCGATCGGTACTGCGAGTAAAGCGTCGTGTGCTCGATCATGTCCGAGGCGACCACCAAGCGCTTTGCGCTGCCTTGTTTCGCCAAGCTGCTATCGAAGAGCGACAGTTTGATTTTCTGAATGCCGGCCATGATCGGTGATTGGCTCGCGGAGTCACCATTGAGAATTTCGTCGGGAAGCTTGCTCAAGGGATTGCCGAAAGCGTCTTCCCACTTCTTTTGACGACGTGCCGGAT
>NZ_RZSR01001751.1:0-512 GCF_004023265.1 Mesorhizobium sp. M1A.F.Ca.IN.020.06.1.1 | reverse complement strand
GTGTCGTAGCGCACTTCCTGCCGGCGGAAGCGGGCCGGAACCTTCTCGATCGGGATGCGCGGCAGCTGATAGCCGGCATCGGTCATCGCGCCATAGTTGTTGGTGAAGATTTGCCCGCCAATGGTGCTGCACCCGCTGATCGCGGTCGACAGCGCCAGGGCGGCGACGATTGCAAACGACTTCAAGCGCATGAATAGGTCCGACGCCCCGCCTTTTATCAGCGGCACGAGTCGGCCGCTTTCTCACCATCATTCATGCTGGCATTTCTTTTGCTTGCCAAGCGTGCACTGCCTATATGCATGACCTTCCCTGCTGGTAAGTGCCGAACTGCGGCATTTCGGCAACAGGGGTCCCAGGATTGTGAAGTAAAATCAACGGGGCAGCCGGAAAGGCTGCCGGAGACAGGAGAGCGCCATGAATGTCGGTGATGCCGCCGAGCGTTCCGGCCTGCCGGCCAAGACCATCCGCTACTATGAGGAGATCGGCCTGATCCTGCCGGCGCGGGCCGAAAA
>NZ_RZSR01001750.1:0-513 GCF_004023265.1 Mesorhizobium sp. M1A.F.Ca.IN.020.06.1.1 | reverse complement strand
GTAGACGCGGGCAATGCCGTCACCGACGGACAGAACCTGGCCGACTTCGGAGACCTCGGCCTCCTTGCCGAAATTCTTGATCTGGTCTTTCAGAATTGCGGAAATTTCCGCGGCGCGGATGTCCATCAGCCGACCTCTTTCAGTGCAAGCTTGAGCGAATTGAGTTTGGTTTTGAGCGACGTATCGATCTGGCGCGAGCCCATCTTGACGATCAGGCCGCCGAGCAGCGACGGGTCGACGGTCATGGCGATGGCCACGTCCTTGCCGGCGATTCCCGTCAGCGTCGCCTTGAGTTCGGCCTGCTGCGCATCCGTCAGCGCATGCGCGGAGGTGACTTCGGCGGACGCCTCGCCACGGTGGTCGGCGGCAATCTGGCGGAACGCCTTGATCATGCCGGGCACGGCGAACAGGCGGCGGTTGCGGGCGACGACGCGCAGGAAATTGCCGACGAGGCCGGTGATGTTGGCTCTGGAGATGATCGCGCCGATCGCCTTGGCGTGATCGTCGCTGGAG
>NZ_RZSR01001749.1:0-513 GCF_004023265.1 Mesorhizobium sp. M1A.F.Ca.IN.020.06.1.1 | reverse complement strand
CGACCGCCTTCTGCGTGTAGCCCTTGCGGCGGTTCGGCAGCTTCTCGCGGTCGCGGTAGAGACGCTCGATGACGCGCTCGACGATCTTTTCCGTCACCTGCACGGCGCGCTGCGCGGCGGGCGCCGCAATCAGCTGCTCGACCGCCTCGTCCTCGTCCTCCTCGCCGTCGGCGAGCAGCGAGGCATTGAGCGGCTGCGACAGCTTCGAGCCGTCGCGATAGAGCGCGTTGGCCTTCAGCGCCAGCTTCCAGGACAGCATGTAGGCGTTCTTGGCGTCCTCGACCGTCGCCTCGTTCGGCATGTTGATGGTCTTGGAGATGGCGCCCGAGATGAAGGGCTGCGCCGCGGCCATCATCAGGATGTGGCTCTGGATCGACAGCGAGCGCTTGCCGATCTTGCCGCAGGGGCTGGCGCAGTCGAACACCGGCAGGTGCTCGGCCTTGAGGAACGGCGCCCCTTCGAGCGTCATTGCACCGCAGACATGGATGTTGGCCGCGTCGATGTCCTTCTTGG
>NZ_RZSR01001748.1:0-513 GCF_004023265.1 Mesorhizobium sp. M1A.F.Ca.IN.020.06.1.1 | reverse complement strand
GTAAAACCCTGCGCGCCGAGCGCAATGCGCCTTGCTGCGGCGAGCGAGATCTTTTCTTTCATCCAGCTACCTTGCCCTGATCCTTTGCCGGGATTTCCAGTCGGTGATTCCGGCCATGCTAACAGGCAAATGGCGGGAGATATGTCAGGATAGAAAAGTGGAGTAAAACCTGAAGGAAATCAAACAGGAGCGGATCGGACCAGTTTCTTCCGATATGGCGTCCAGGGCCGGATTTTGAACAAGGTTTGACTTGCGTCGCCGAAACCGCTGCGCTAACCCTCGCCGCGTCGCAGCATAGGCCACCTAAAACGGTTCAGCGGGTTAAACTGTCACGCTTCCGCCTTAGAGTCCGTTGCTGTAATCAAAGTGAACTGGCCGCCGAAGGAAAGTCGCCGCATGAGCGCACTCCTAAGTTCGTATCTGCCCATCGTGCTCTTCATCGCAGTGGCGATGGTCGTCGGCCTGGCGCTGATCGTTGCGCCGTTCCTGGTTCCCTACCGCAATCCCGATCCG
>NZ_RZSR01001747.1:0-513 GCF_004023265.1 Mesorhizobium sp. M1A.F.Ca.IN.020.06.1.1 | reverse complement strand
GATCATGCCCTACAGCGCAAGGTCTCGACCGGGCGCGCCCGTCGCGGCGCCGATCACCTGGGCGGAGATGAAGACGATTGATGCGCCCTCTCATTTCCACGTCGGCGATGCTCCTGAATTGAAGAAACGCGCAGCCTACAAATCATTGGCGGGGTGGGGTCGCGCCGACCAGTCCTTGCCTAATCTGTAGCGCCCACTCCGCGAAAAAGGCAGCAACCATGGATCAGCGTTTCGCAGTCTTTGCCTGATTGGAACCTGCGGAGATCGGCCCCGTTTGCATCGACAATGGCAAAAACCGATCCGAGGACAGTAGCCAGCCTGCTAAGGGAATACGCACATCGCTTATCGCTGCGCGGGGACAATCCCTATCGCACCAAGGCTTACTTGCGCGCGGCCGATAGTCTGGCTGCGTTGTCGCAGCCGCTTGACCGGATCATCGCCGCGGGCGCCCTCACCAGGATCCCGGGGATCGGTGACGCTATCGCAGACATTATCCGCAAGCTCTATGAATCG
>NZ_RZSR01001746.1:0-514 GCF_004023265.1 Mesorhizobium sp. M1A.F.Ca.IN.020.06.1.1 | reverse complement strand
GTCGTAGGCCTGGTGGCGGAATTCATCGACGATGATGCCGAAGCGGCCGACGCGGTACTCGGTGGACGGTATGAGAAAACGGCGCTCCTCGGTTCCCGGACCGCGCTTGCCGCCTGGCGTGGCGATGACCTCAACGAATCCTTTCTCGTGATCCGACGTGATGGCCGAGACCACGATCCAGTGGTCGGCATGCTCGGCGAGAAACGTGCGCTCGTCCTTCTTCCAGGATTCGCCAGGCTGGAGCACATTGCCCGTGATCGCTTCCCACGCATCCGGAAAGCTGTCCTTCATGGTGCGTTCCGCAGAACGGCGTTCGAAGCTGGTAAAGAGATGCGGGAAGGTGAAGGCGACGATCGCCCAGCACGCGTCTTCCTCATAGAATCCATCCGCCGCGCGCAGCCCGGCGTGGACCTTGCCGTTGCGTTCGGGCGAGAGGTGGAATCCGCCATGTCCGGCGGTCGAATGACAGATCACGCCTTCGGCGAAGACGGTGGCGCTCTGCGAAGGTCCCCAG
>NZ_RZSR01001745.1:0-514 GCF_004023265.1 Mesorhizobium sp. M1A.F.Ca.IN.020.06.1.1 | reverse complement strand
TCTTTTCCACCAGAAGACGAAACGATTTGCCTTCCGAGACCGACGGAGACTGACGTGAAGCGTGTTTTGCCACTTGTTTTCATTCTTGCTTTCAGCGCGCCGGCCGTTGCGCAGACCGTCGACAGCCAGGGCGCCAAACAGCTTTCGGACAATCTGGCGCGCTATTTCGGCAAGCAGGCGTTCGAGAAGGGCGTGCTCAAGGTCTCGGTCGAAGGCGACGCCTACAAGATCGCAGTGGACGTCAAGGCCCTGGTCAGCGCCCTGCCGGAGCAGAAGCCGTTCAAGATCGACCTCGCGCCCTATGCCTTGATGGTGAAGCCGCGCAGCGATGGATTCTGGGACGTCACCTCGGATTTTTCCCACACCATGTCCTTCGAATTCAACGGACCCGAAGGCCCGCAAAGCATGCAAGTTTCGGTCAAGGACGGCAAGGGCTCCGCCGTCTACGATCCGAACCTGGCGGCGTTCACCAGCGGCGCCAGCTCGATGGCCGGCATGACGATGACGTCTCGGG
>NZ_RZSR01001744.1:0-521 GCF_004023265.1 Mesorhizobium sp. M1A.F.Ca.IN.020.06.1.1 | reverse complement strand
GCATTATACGCGTCCCGGAAATCGGAGTCATCTTGGCGGAACGCAAGTGCAGGGTAGCCGTAGATGACGTTGCCCTTGGCGTCCACCGGTTGCGTGAACGGCAGCGCGCGTTCAACCTTGTCCGGTGCGGCAGCAGCCCCAGCGGTGACGGTGGCAGTGGTAGCGGCGAATACATCAACGCGCCCTGCTATCAAAGCCGACAGGACCGAATCCATATCTGGAAAGAGCAAAACCCTGCTTTCCGGTACACCGGCATCAAGAGCGATCTGCCCCTCCACAGAGCCTCTACCAGCTCCCAGGATCACGTCGCCTTTCTGAGCGACGTCAGCGTAGCTGTGAAGCGATTTGGGGTTACCCTTTGCCACCAGAAAGGATTCGCCCATCTTGATATCTGGATTTCCAAAAGCGACTACCTTGCAGCGCTCAGGTTTGATGTAGAGACCAGCTGCGATAACGTCGAATCGGCGGGCCTGCAGCCCGGGTATGAGGGCGCCGAACTCGGTGATGACGGCCTCTACCTC
>NZ_RZSR01001743.1:0-521 GCF_004023265.1 Mesorhizobium sp. M1A.F.Ca.IN.020.06.1.1 | reverse complement strand
ATCTGATGGAACCGTCGCCGCTCGCCAAGCTTTTGCAATTGGCCGAAATCAGCGACACCGATTCGGTGCTCGATGTCGGCTGCGGCACCGGCTATTCGGCCGCGCTGCTTTCCCGAATCGCAAAATCGGTGGTTGCGCTCGAAAGCGACCCGGCGCTTGCCGAAGCCGCGAAGTCGACCCTTTCCGCACTGGATTGCCAGAACACCACCGTAGTGATCGGGCCGTTACCGCAGGGTCATGCCGCCGCGGCGCCCTATGACGTCATCTTCATCGGCGGCAGCGTCGAGGAGGTGCCCGCGGCATTGCTCGGCCAGCTCGCCGAGGACGGACGGCTGGTTGTGGTCGAGGGGCAGGGCAACTCCGGCGTTGCGCGTCTTTTTGTCAAGGCCGGGGGGGTTGTAACCGGCAGACGCGCATTTAATGCGGCAATTAAGCCACTACCGGGGTTCGAACGTGCTCATGCGTTCGAATTTTGAGCGGTTTTGCCTTGCAGCGAAGGCGCTGTCATGATCGCTTGCGCT
>NZ_RZSR01001742.1:0-522 GCF_004023265.1 Mesorhizobium sp. M1A.F.Ca.IN.020.06.1.1 | reverse complement strand
CTATGAGGCGCTGTTGCAGGGCGGGCTCAAGCCCTGCCACACCCGCGCCAAGGCCCGATAGGGCCAAGGCGCGCTGCTCGGGCTGGTGAAGTCCCTCGGCGAGCGCAACGAGACGGGGTTGGAGCTCGGGCGCAAGCCCCGCCACGCCCTTTCCGAGGCCCCAGAGAGCCGAGGCGCGATACTGCGGCTCCGCAAGCGCCTCGACGAGCGCGACGAAACGGGGTTGGAGCTCGGGCGCAAGCCCCGCCACGCCCTTTCCGAGGCCCCAGAGAGCCGAGGCGCGATCCTTGCGTTTGGCAAGCCCCTCGAAGAGCGCGACGAGGCGTTCCTGCTGCACTCTGGTAAGGCAATTCAAGTTGGGCGCGAGGGATTGGATCACGCTGGGATAAATCAACACGGCAGAGGGGTCGACACCTGGCTGGGGCTCCGTCAACTTGTTCCAGATGGCTTGAACCCGGATAGCCCTTTGGCGGCTTTCTTGGGGCGGCACGACCACCATAGCGCCGACGCGCAGCTGTTGAT
>NZ_RZSR01000174.1:0-8237 GCF_004023265.1 Mesorhizobium sp. M1A.F.Ca.IN.020.06.1.1 | reverse complement strand
CTACAAGACACCAGACGGGCGGCGTATCCACGATGCCCATCGCAAGCCAAGCGACATCAGGATCGGCCAATGGGACCCGCTGTCGGCTGCCGGCGAAGCGCTGTCGCCGATTCCGACCGACGAGGAGAAACGTCCTGACCTCGCTTCGATCTACGCGCTGACCAAATATGCGCAGGAACGCGCGGTGCTGATCTTCGGTCAGGCTTATGACGTGGATGCGGTGGCATTGCGCCTGTTCAACGTCTTCGGCGCCGGTCAAGCGCTCGCAAATCCCTACACCGGCGTGCTTGCCAACTTCGCTTCGCGGCTCGCCAACGGCAAGCGGCCGATGATCTTCGAGGACGGCGAGCAAAAGCGCGACTTCGTCCATGTGCGCGATGTCGCCCGGGCTTTCCGGCTGGCGCTGGAGCAACGCCAGGCAGCCGGCCACGCGATCAATATCGGCAGCGGACGGTCCTACACCATCAGCGAGGTCGCTCGATTGCTTGCAGAAGCGATGGGCGTTCCGAAGCGGCCGCCCGAAATCCTCGGCAAGGCGCGCTCCGGCGACATCCGCAACTGCTTTGCCGACATTGCCAAGGCGCGCGAGCTGCTTGGCTTCGAGCCGAGCCATCGGCTTGAGAACTCCCTCGGTGAATTCGCGGCCTGGGTTCGCAACACCGTCGTCATCGACCGCGGCGCTGACATGAAGCGCGAACTTGAAGAGCGGGGGCTGGTGTCATGAGTGAGCGGCATCGCGGCCTTGGCAAAGCGCCGGTGGCCGTCATCGGCGGCAGCGGCTTCATAGGCTCAAACCTCGCCGACAGCCTGTTGTCGGATGGCGAGCCCGTTCTGGTCATCGACAATCTCAGCCGAGCCGGCGTCGAGCAGAACCTCGAATGGCTGGCGCAAAAGCACGGCAGCGATCTTAGAGTTGAAACCGTAGACGTGCGCGACCAAGCCAGACTGGCCTCCGTGCTGACGCCAGCAAGAGCGATCTTCCATCTGGCCGCCCAGACCGCCGTGACCACGAGCCTGATCGATCCCGCGGAGGACCTCGACATCAATCTCAAAGGCACCTTCAACGTGCTTGAGGCGGCGCGCCAGGTGAGCGCCCCGGTAATCTTCGCCAGCACTAACAAGGTCTACGGCAGCTTGCCCCAGCTCGCGGTGCAGGAAACGGACGACCGTTACGAGCCTTGCGACGAAGCCATCCGCGCCAATGGCGTCGACGAGACGATCGGGCTCCATTTCTGCACGCCCTATGGCTGCTCCAAGGGCGCTGCGGACCAGTATGTCCTTGATTATGCCAAGTCCTATGGCCTGCCGACGGCGGTGCTGCGCATGAGCTGCATCTATGGACCGCGCCAGTTCGGCACCGAGGACCAGGGCTGGGTCGCCCATTTCCTCCTCAGCGCGCTCAGCGGCCGGCCCATCACCGTCTATGGCGACGGCAAGCAGGTGCGCGACATCCTGCATGTGTCCGACGCGGTTGCCGCCTATCGCGGAGTGCTGGCCAGGATCGAAGACCTCAAGGGACAGGCGTTCAATCTTGGCGGCGGACCGCGGAATGCCGTCAGCCTGCGCTCGCTCCTGTCGGAGATCGCCATCATGACCGGCCGCGACATCGTGGTGCGGCAGGATCTCGAACGCACCGGCGACCAGCCCTTCTTCATCGCCGATACCCGCAAGATAGAGGCCGCGCTTGGCTGGCGGGCGCATGTCCCGTGGCGCGAAGGCATCAGCGACCTTGCCGGCTGGCTGTTGCGGCACCGTCTTCAGCCGCACGCTGAAGTGGCGAGGTACGTCGCATGAAAGTCGCACTGGTCAATCCACGTTGGACGTATGAACACAGCATCTATTTCGGCTGCCGCCAGCCGCATCTGCCCCTGGAGCTTGGCTACTGCAAAGCGCTCTTGGAGACCGACGGCCACAGCGTGCTGATGCTGGACGGGCAGTTGCAGCATCTCGACAACGCGGAACTTGCCGAGCGCGTGGCGGCGTTCGCGCCGGACATGACCGTCGTGACCACCGCGCCGACCTATCTGTTCTGGCGCTGCGCGCCGCCGGAGCTGCGGGTGCCGGCAGAATTCCTGAAGCATCTCGCCGGGCGCGGCGGGCGCACCGCCGCCGTCGGGCCGCATGGCTCGGCGACGCCGGCCCCTACCCTGCGCAAGCTTGGCGTCGATGTCGTCGTGCGCGGCGAATGCGAGGAGGTGGTGGCGGAGCTTGCCGGGCGCGGCGAATGGAGCGCCGTCCCTCACACGGCGCGGCTCGAGAGCGGCGTGCTGGCCTGCAACGGTGGCGTGAGCGTCAGCCGCTTCGTCGACCACCCGGCACTTCATTGGCCGTCCGATTGGATTGCGGCCCATTCGCACCACCATCATCGGTTCGACGCGGACCAGAAGGGCGCCGGTGCAGAGGTGGAAGCTTCGCGGGGTTGCCCCTATAATTGCAGCTTCTGCGCCAAGATCGATTTTCGCGACGCCTACCGCCGCAGGAACCACGACGCGGTCGTCGCCGAGATCGACGGTCTGATGGCCCAGGGCGTCGGCTACATCTACTTCATCGACGAGATTTTCCTGCCCCAGAAGGCGCTGCTCGAGGCCCTTGTCGACCGCGATATCCAATTCGGCGTTCAGACGCGCATCGACCTCTGGAAACCGGAGTTGCTGGAATTGTTGGGCGAGGCCGGCTGCGTCTCGATCGAAGCTGGCCTGGAAAGCCTGACCGTCGAAGGCCGCGAGATGCTGGCCAAGCGCTGTCGGCTGGGCACCGAGGAATTGGCCGCGCTGCTGGTCGATGCCCGCCGCCATGTTCCTTTCGTCCAAGCCAATCTGATCGGCGTGGTCGAGGACGATCCGGCCCTGGTGGAGTATTGGCGCAAGCACCTCATCGACAACGGCGTCTGGGCCAACGAGCCGGTGCCGCTCTATCCCTATCCGAGCTCGCCAAGTTACCGCGAGCTGTGGGGCGAACCCGACGATTTCGCCTGGGAGCGCGCGCATGAGCACTATCTGGCTTCGTTCCGGACGTTCAGCGACATCCAGGACCAGCGCCCGCGCGCGCTGGCCGAATTGGAGTCCTCATGCTGCAATCATTGATCCATCGCCCGCGGCGCATCCTGATGACCACCGACTCCGTCGGTGGCGTCTGGCGATATTCGCTCGACCTGGCGCGCGAGCTCACCAACCGAGGGGACAGCGTCGTGCTGGCCGGGCTAGGGCCTCGGCCTTCTCGGGAGCAGGCACAAGAGGCGCAATCCTTCGCGACGCTCGCATGGCTCGAGACCCCTCCGGACTGGATGACGCGCAACGAGAGCGATCTCGACGGCCTGCCCGGCGAGCTTCGGGAGCTTGCGACGGCCTATGCCGCGGACCTCGTTCATCTTAACGCTCCGGCCCAGGCGGCCGAGGTCGATCTGCCCTGCCCCATCCTCGTGGTCTCGCATTCCTGCGTCGTGACGTGGCTGCATGCCGTGCGCGGTCAGGTGCCGACCGATGCCTGGGCCTGGCAGAAAGACCGCAACCGGGCCGGTTTCAATCGCGCCGATATTGTGGTGGCACCCAGCCGAAGCCACGCCGACATGCTTGAGGCCTGCTACGGGCCGGTCGCGCGGCTAAGTGTCGTCCACAACAGTGCTCTTCCCGGCCCGGTCGCCTCGCGCCGCGAGCCTTTCGTCCTGGCCGCCGCCCGCTGGTGGGATCAAGGAAAGAACGCGGCGGTGCTGGATGCCGCGGCTGCCATAACCGAATGGCCAGTCCATGCCGCCGGCCCGCTCGGCGGGCCGGACGGGCAGATGGCGCGTCTCGATCATTGCGTCGCGCTCGGCTCGATCGGCTATGCCCAAGTGCGTCAGCGGATGGAGCGCGCTGGCATTTTCGTTTCGCCATCGATCTACGAGCCCTTCGGGCTTGCCGCTCTGGAAGCCGCGCTCTCGGGCGCGCCGCTGGTCCTCGCCGACATCGCGACCTATCGCGAACTCTGGGACGGCGCGGCTATGTTCTTCGACACGCGCGATCCGCATGCGCTTGCCGGATGCATCGCCCACCTCTCCCGCGACGAAAATTTGCGGCGCCAGCTTGGCCGGCGCGCCGTCCGTCGCGCGCGCAAATTTTCGCCGCAGGCGCAGGCGGTCGCGATGAGTGAAATCTACGATCGTGCGGCGATGGCCGTCGCAGGGCGCTGACCATGCATTTCGTATTCTACACCCATTCCGTCGTTTCCGATTGGAACCATGGCAATGCGCATTTCCAGCGCGGCATCATGCGCGAGCTTGTTGCGAACGGACACCACGCCCTCGCGCTCGAACCCGCGGACGGTTGGAGTCGTTCGAACCTTCTGGCCGAGCAAGGCTCCTTCGCCGTCGAGCGCTTCCGGAAGGATTTTCCCGAGCTGATGCCGGTGACCTACGATGCGTCCTTCGATCACGAGGCCTGGATTGCGAAGGCGGATGTGGTGATCGTCCATGAATGGACCGATCCAGATCTTGTGGCGCGGATCGGGCGGGCCAAGCTCAACGGCGGCAAGTTCACGCTGCTGTTTCACGACACGCATCACCGCGCCGTGTCGGCGACGCAGTCGATCTCGGCACTGAACCTGGAGCACTATGACGGCGTCTTGGTCTTCGGCGAGGCGTTGCGGGAGAGCTACCTTCGCGCCGGCTGGGGCCGACGGGCTTTCACCTGGCATGAAGCAGCGGACGAACGGTTGTTCAAACCCTCTCCCGAAGTCGACGCCGTATCGGATCTGGTCTGGGTCGGCAACTGGGGCGACGACGAACGCAGCGCCGAAATCCACGAGTTCCTCGTCGCGCCGGCACGCGAGCTTGGCCTGTCGGGAACCGTTCACGGGGTGCGCTACCCAGCGCAGGCGCGGGCCGCGCTCGCCGACGCCGGCTTGCGCCACGAGGGTTGGATCGCAAATGCCGACGTCCCGAAAGCGTTCGCGCAGCATCGCGTGACGGTGCACATCCCGCGCCGACCCTATCGGGACCATCTGCCGGGCATTCCCACGATCCGCATGTTCGAGGCATTGGCCTGCGGCATTCCCCTCGTCTCTGCGCCATGGTCGGACGTGGAAGAGCTGTTCCGTCCCGGCAAGGACTTTCTGTTTGCCCGCGACGGCTCCGAGATGCGCCAGCACCTGCGCGACGTGCTGCACGACGCCGCGCTTGCGAAGGCTCTGGCGGCAGCCGGGCTGGAAACCATCCTGGCACGGCACACATGCCGGCGCCGCGCCGACGAATTGTTCGACATACTCGCCGCATGCGGCAATCGCCATGCGGTTGACGGGGTGCCAACAAGGGAGGCCGCCGCATGAAGATCGCCTTTTACGGATCCAGCCTGCTGTCGTCCTATTGGAACGGCGCCGCCACCTATTATCGCGGCCTGCTGAAGGCACTTTCCCGGCGCGGTTACGACATCGTCTTCTACGAGCCGGACGCCTTTGACCGGCAGAAGCACCGCGACATCGAGGTTCCCGACTGGTGCGACGTCGTCGTCTACGAGGCGACGCCGGATGCGCTGATGCAAGTCGCTTGCTGCGCCGCGCAGGCCGACATCGTGGTCAAGGCAAGCGGTGTGGGCTTCGAAGACGAAGCGCTGTTGCGCGCCGTGCTCGACCACGCCCGCAATGACGCGCTGACGGTGTTCTGGGACGTCGACGCCCCGGCGACGCTCAGCGAATTGCGGAACGATGCCGGCCATCCTCTCCACGAGGAGCTCAAAAGGATCGCCCTCGTGCTGACCTATGGCGGCGGAGATCCCGTCGTGTGGGACTATAGGGCGCTTGGCGCCGCCGAATGTGTGCCGATCTACAACGCGCTCGATCCCGAGACGCATTTCCCCGTCGCCCGAGATTCCCGCTTCGCCTGCGATCTGGCCTTTCTCGGCAATCGCCTGCCGGATCGCGAGGCCCGCGTGGAAGGCTTCTTCCTCGAGCCGGCCGGTGCGCTGGAGGACCAGAAGTTCCTGCTCGGCGGATCAGGCTGGGGCGACAAGCCGATGCCGGCGAATGTCTCCTGGCTCGGCCATGTCGGCACTCGAGACCATAACGCCTTCAATGTCACGCCGAAGGCGGTGCTGAACATCAGCCGCGACAGCATGGCCAGCAACGGCTTTTCGCCGGCAACGCGGGTGTTCGAGGCGGCCGGCGCCGGTGCATGCCTCATCACCGACGCCTGGGCCGGTGTCGAGCTGTTCCTTACGCCTGGCGAGGAAATCCTGGTGGCGCGAGACGGCGCCGACGTTGTCGAGATCATGTGCACGCTCACACCAGGGCGCGCAAAGGCGATCGGGGCGGCAGCGCTTCGGCGTGTTCTGGCCGAGCACACCTACACACTGAGGGCTGAACGGGTTGACGCAATCTTAAAGGCGCATTTCGAGCGCGAGACCGTGGAGGCCGCAGAATGACGAAGGCACTCGATATCGTGTTCCTGGGTCTTTCTCTGTCCTCTTCCTGGGGCAATGGCCATGCGACGACGTTTCGGGGGCTGCTGCGGGGCCTCGACGAGCTCGGCCATCGCGTCACCTTCTTCGAACGCGACGTGCCCTGGTACGCGCACCACCGCGACCTGCGCGACCCCGATTATTGCGACTTGCGCTATTACGACACCGTCCAGGAGCTTCGTCGCAGCCATGAACGAGACCTTCAGCAGGCCGATGTTGTGGTCATCGGCTCGTTCGTGCCTGAAGGCAGGGCGGTCATCGACGACCTCGCGTCGCTGTGCACCGGGCTATTCTGCTTCTACGACATCGACACGCCGGTGACGCTGGCCAGGATTGCCGAGGATGACTGCGACTATCTCGCGCGTCGGCAGATTCCCTATTTCAACCTTTATTTCTCCTTCACGGGCGGACCGACCCTCCATCGCCTGGAGCTCGAATTCGGCGCGCGTCGGGCCGAACCGCTCTATTGCTCCGTCGACCCCGAGCGGCACCATCGAAACCGAAATGTGATCAAATGGGATCTAGGCTATCTCGGCACCTACAGTCCGGATCGGCAACAGACCCTGGAAACGCTTCTGCTCGAGCCTGCGCGTCGACTGCCGGATCGACGCTTCGTGGTTGCGGGCTCGCAATACCCGCACGATATCGACTGGCCCGATAATGTCGAGCGGATCGAGCACCTGCCGCCGGCCGAGCATGCCGGATTTTATAGCCGGCAGCGCTACACGTTGAATGTGACACGCACTTCGATGGTCGAAGCCGGATGGTCGCCCAGCGTCCGGCTTTTCGAAGCAGCGGCGTGCGGGACGCCGATCATCAGCGATCGCTGGCCCGGCCTCGACAGTTTCTTTCCGGCTACGGCGATACAGACGGCCGGCAGCGCAGATGATGTGACGGGAATTCTTCTGGGACAGCCCGACCGCGCCAGGCTCAGCATGGCCAGGCAGGCCCATTCGCTGGTCCTGGAAAGACACACCGGAGTTGCTCGGGCACGAGAGTTCACGTCGATGCTGGCGCGGGCAAGGCAGACACGTCCGGTGCTCGATCTGGATGTCGAAAGTGCAGCATGACAGGCAGACAGGAGAACACACAGATGCGGCGTTCAAGAAAGGCCCAACAGACACGGACGGCGCTTGTCGCCGGCGGTGCCGGTTTCCTCGGTTCGCACCTATGCGAGGCCCTGTTTGGCATCGGCTATCGCGTGATCTGCATCGACAACTTTCTCACCGGCCGAATGGAGAACATTACGCCGCTTATCGGCCAATCGCGCTTCCGGTTGATCGAGCAGGATATCTGCAGCCCGCTGGAACTGGGTGAACCGGTCGACCGTGTCTTCAACCTGGCATGCGCGGCGTCACCGCCCCGCTACCAGGCCGATCCCGTTCATACCACACGCACGTGCGTGGTCGGGTCGCTCAATCTCCTCGAGCTTGCCGTTCGCGACGGTGCACGCTTCCTGCAGGCATCGACCAGCGAAGTGTATGGTGATCCCGAGCAGCATCCGCAGCGTGAGGACTATCTCGGCCATGTGAACTGCACCGGCCCGCGCGCCTGCTACGACGAAGGCAAGCGCACTGCGGAGACGCTTTGCTTCGACTACCTTCGGGCCGATCGGGCCGACGTGCGTGTCGCCCGTATCTTCAACACTTATGGCCCAAGGATGGACCCCGCCGACGGTCGCATCGTCTCGAATCTGGTCATGCAGGCACTTGAAAAGCGGCCGATGACGATATTCGGCGATGGCCGGCAGACGCGATCCTTCTGCTACGTCACCGACCTGGTCGAAGGCCTGTTGCGGCTCATGGACAT
>NZ_RZSR01001741.1:0-523 GCF_004023265.1 Mesorhizobium sp. M1A.F.Ca.IN.020.06.1.1 | reverse complement strand
GCCTAGAAGATTGCCGAGCGAGCGACGCGGATCGGCAACCGGCGCCTTTCCGTTGCCGTTCGGATCCAACCAGGTGCGTTGCAGGCCGGTGATGCGTCCGTCGAGGGAAGTGACGGCCGCGATCAACGCGGGCAGGGTCCGCGTCTCGCCGGTGACGAGATCGCGGTAGTAGCAGCCGGGGTGGAAGCGCAAGGCGCGTTCACGCGCGGCGAGCCGGATGCCGCGGCAAGCAAGATAGCGTTCGGCCAGCGTGCCGGCGATCGGCTGCGACATGGCGAACAGGCGACGCGCGGCGTCGGGGGAGCCGCGTGCCGCGGCTGGCTGGCGCTCCGCGCCGGGGTCTTGCGCCAGCGGTCGCGGCATGGCGAGGAATCGGCGCGCCTCGTCCGCGACGTCGCGGAACTCGATAAGCCCGCAGCTTTCGCGAATGACATCGAGGAGATCGCCGAACTCGGACGTCGCCTCGTCCACCCACTTGCCCGCCGGGCCTTTAGCGTTGCTCCTCAACCGCACATGCATGGAG
>NZ_RZSR01001740.1:0-526 GCF_004023265.1 Mesorhizobium sp. M1A.F.Ca.IN.020.06.1.1 | reverse complement strand
GGCCGATATCGGCCTGAAGGACGGTCGCATCGCCGCGATCGGCAAGGCAGGCAATCCGGACACCCAGGATGGCGTCACCATCATCATCGGTCCCGGCACTGAGATCATCGCCGGCGAAGGCAAGATCCTGACGGCCGGCGGCTTCGACGCGCATATCCACTTCATCTGCCCGCAGCAGATCGAGGAAGCGCTGATGAGCGGCATCACCACGATGCTCGGCGGCGGCACCGGTCCGGCGCATGGCACCTTGGCCACCACCTGCACTCCCGGCCCCTGGCACATGGCGCGCATGATCCAGTCTTTCGACGCTTTCCCGATGAATATCGGGCTGTCCGGCAAGGGCAATGCCTCAAAGCCGGCAGCGCTGGAGGAAATGGTGCTCGCCGGCGCCTGCTCGCTGAAGCTGCATGAGGATTGGGGCACGACGCCGGCCGCGATCGACTGCTGCCTTTCGGTCGCCGACGACTATGACGTGCAGGTGATGATCCACACCGACACGCTGAACGAGTCCGGGTTTGTCGAGAAC
>NZ_RZSR01001739.1:0-528 GCF_004023265.1 Mesorhizobium sp. M1A.F.Ca.IN.020.06.1.1 | reverse complement strand
CCGTTGTCTCGTGGGTGACGAGGATGACGGTCTTCTGCGCTTCGGTAGCCGGCCCGGCGGCCTGCTGGACGATCGATTCCAGTGAAATATCGTTGTCGGCCATGCGCTTGGCGATCGCCGCGAAGACGCCGATGCGGTCGTGCACGGTCAGCCGGATGAAATAGCCGCCGGCATGGCTGCGCATCTGCGCTTTCCTGTAGGGCTTCAATTCCTTCGCCGGCCAGCCGAAGACCGGCCCGTGCTGGAAGCCCGGCCGGCTCTTGGCGATATCGGCAATGTCGCCGACCACCGCCGAGGCGGTGGCATTGCCGCCGGCGCCGGGGCCGGAGAGCAAAAGCTCGCCCAGGATGTCGGTCTCGATCGCCACGGCATTGGTGACGCCATGCACCTGCGCGATGACCGAGGCCGTCGGCACCATGGTCGGATGCACGCGCTGCTCGATGCCGCTGTCGGTGCGCTGCGCGACGCCGAGCAGCTTGATGCGGTAGCCGAGCTCGGCTGCGGCGCGAATGTCGGCCTGGGTGATGT
>NZ_RZSR01001738.1:0-528 GCF_004023265.1 Mesorhizobium sp. M1A.F.Ca.IN.020.06.1.1 | reverse complement strand
GCCGACCGCGGCCGGCCGCTCTTCGTGCTGTGGCTCGACGCCCACCCGGATTTCCACACGCTCGACACCACCACCAGCGGCAATCTGCACGGCGTGCCGCTCGCCTATGCCAGCGGCCGTCCCGGCTTCAACGGCTATTTCCCCGACCTGCCCGCCGCAGTCGACCCGGCCCGCGTCTGCACCATGGGCCTGCGCAGCGTCGATTCTGCCGAGCGCCGCGCGCTGAAGGAAGCGGGTGTGACCGTGCACGACATGCGCGCCATCGACGAGCACGGCATCGCCCCGCTGCTGCGCGCTTTCCTGGCCAGGATCGAAGAGGCAAACGGGCTGCTGCATGTCAGCCTCGACGTCGACTTCCTCGATCCCTCGATCGCGCCGGCCGTCGGCACCACGGTTCCCGGCGGCGCCACCTTCCGCGAGGCGCATCTGGTGATGGAGATGCTCTCCGACAGCGGCCTGGTCTCCAGCCTCGACCTGGTCGAACTGAACCCGTTCCTCGACGAACGCGGCCGTACCGCGACCCTGATG
>NZ_RZSR01001737.1:0-531 GCF_004023265.1 Mesorhizobium sp. M1A.F.Ca.IN.020.06.1.1 | reverse complement strand
GCCTTGGCCTGGCGATCGCCCATGAGCTGATCCGCGCCCATGGCGGCACGGTGGAGCTGGTCGAATCGATCGGCGGCCGCACGGTCTTCGCCGTCACCATCCCCGACCAGCCGGTGCGGCTCGATCAGGCCCGCAACGGCCTGCGCCGCCCGGCTTGACCGTGGCAGGCCAGGGAAGACGTTCCCGCTTCGGAGTTCCGCGAAGCAAAGACCCCGGTCGGAATGTGATCCTGTAAACGCCTGCGACAAAACTTTTGCCGGGCCGGCTTGCTTTTCCGAAATTCAGTCGTTAGGGAACACTCCACATCGCGGCCGGCGTCTCGACCGGATCGCGGGGCTTGTGTCTCACACGGCCTGATGCGCGCCCGTAGCTCAGCTGGATAGAGCACCAGACTACGAATCTGGGGGTCAGGAGTTCGAATCTCTTCGGGCGCGCCAATTAATCAAACTGAACTCCCGCGCATTTGCCTCGCCGGCCGAAGCAGTCGCTGGCTGCCTACGCTCACGCGGCGAGGTTCACGTGGCGTATTAA
>NZ_RZSR01001736.1:0-532 GCF_004023265.1 Mesorhizobium sp. M1A.F.Ca.IN.020.06.1.1 | reverse complement strand
GCGTCACGATGCTCGCGCTCTGGCTCACCGCGCCGCAGGCGCGTTTCGTGCTTACGGTCGCCTGCGGCATACTCGTGCTCGTTGCCCATGTCGTCCTGTTCTGGCGCTATACCAAGGACGCCAACCCGTGGCTCTGCCAAATGGTGCTTGCCCTGCTCAGCCTGGGGTTCCTCGTCATCTGTTTGTCGGCGATGCAGTATCTCGGCATCCGCAGTTATCGCCGCGCCATCGTGCCGGCGCTGGCAGCGATGGCGGCTTGCGCCCTCGTCACCTATTTCGGCTTCGATGTTGTCGGCTTTCTGATCACCTATTCGACGGTGACGGCGCTGCTCGGCGCGATCGGAACGATGTTCTGGATGAAGGGCGATCACGACCGCCGGATACTGCTCGTCGTTTCGTTTCTCAGCGGCGCCTGCGGGATATCCTTCGCGCTGTGCGGCCTGGTGCTGCTGGTGCAAGGGCAATGGGTCCTAGGCGCCGCGCCCGACAACTGGGCGGAGCGGTTGAACTCCGTCGTCGCGGTCGCCTGCAT
>NZ_RZSR01001735.1:0-532 GCF_004023265.1 Mesorhizobium sp. M1A.F.Ca.IN.020.06.1.1 | reverse complement strand
CGTAGGTCCTTGGATGAGCCTAGACGCAAAAGGTGAAGGAATGATCGACGGGGCCGAGGCAATCCGGAAGCTGGCGTTGAACGTTGCCCGCTACACCGGTCTCGCTCCGCTGGCGAGGCCGTTTGTCGGCGGCATCGGTGCCATCTTGATGTTGCATCGCGTGACCGCGACGCCCGAGAAGCCGAACAGCGTCAATCGCCATCTGAACATCGCCCCTGCCTTCCTCGACAAGCTGATCGCCGACATGAAGGACAGGGGCTATGCCTTTGTTGCCCTTGATGAAGCGGTCAAACGCATCGGGGCGGGCGGCAAACACGGCCAGTTCGCCACCATCACCGCCGACGATGCCTATCGCGACAACATGACGGAGGCGCTGCCGGTATTGGAGAAGCACGGTGCGCCGATCACCATCTATGTCGCGCCCGGCCTGATCGACGGTGCGGTCGACCTGTGGTGGGACGTCATCGAGGGTATCGTCGACACCGGCTCGCACCTGACGCTGAAGACGAAGAGAGGATCGACGGTCGTCGAT
>NZ_RZSR01001734.1:0-533 GCF_004023265.1 Mesorhizobium sp. M1A.F.Ca.IN.020.06.1.1 | reverse complement strand
GTGCAGGATAAGGGTTCACGTTTGCTCGCGCCAATGCCCTGTCCGCCTGCGGCACCCAGTCGATGTTGCGAGCCCCTATAGTGAGGCCGTTGACGGTCTCGGCCGGCGAAAGAAGGCGCCGATCCGCCTGGACATCGGCAATCGCGCGCAAGACTGCACGGGCGCGCGCGTTTTCCTGGGCGTCCTCGAAATCCCGTCCGGTCGCAAATGCCCGCACGGGAAACTCCTCGCTGACATTGCCGGCGCTGACAAGAAAAAGGATGCCGAACCGGTAGGCGAGCCGATCGAGAAGCCGCGCCCATGGCGACAACTGGCCATGAAATCGCCTCCGAGCATTCCCGAGCGAAATGTTGACGATTATGACATGAGGCGCGGAGGGGTCGGTCGGACCGCGCATGCGCATCACGGCCTGGTAGATCAGGTCGACGATGAGCCTGTCAGACGGAAAGCGGTCGGCTGAGCCGAGAACGGGAATGCAGTGGATTTGCCGCGGAAGCGGCGGCTCGGGCTTGTTGCGGTCACCATGCACAATC
>NZ_RZSR01001733.1:0-533 GCF_004023265.1 Mesorhizobium sp. M1A.F.Ca.IN.020.06.1.1 | reverse complement strand
CACCGGCACGGTATGGCCGGTCGGCGCGCCGCGCAGGTTTGGGTCGGTCGAGAAGGAGTACTGGGTCTTGGCCATGCAGACCGGCAGATTGCCGTAGCCTGCCTGTTCCCAGGCATGCAGCTGGTCGCGGATCGATTTGTCGGCGATCGCCTCGTCGCCGCGATAGATGCGCTTGACGATGGTGTTGACCTTCTCGAACAGCGGCATCTCGTCCGGGTAAAGCGGCGAGAACTGCGAGGCGCCGGATTCGGCGATCTCGACGACCTTCTTCGCCAGGTCCTCGATGCCGGCCGAGCCTTGAGCCCAGTGCTTGCACAGAATCGCCTCGGCGCCCTGCGCCTTGACGAAGTCCTTCATCGCCTGGATTTCGGTCTCGGTGTCGGTGGTGAAGTGGTTGATCGCCACCACCGCCGGCACGCCGAACTGCTTCACGTTCTCGATGTGACGGCCGAGGTTGAGGCAGCCCTTCTTGACCGCTTCGATGTTTTCCTTGCCGAGATCTTCCTTCTTGACCCCGCCATTCATCTTCATGG
>NZ_RZSR01001732.1:0-534 GCF_004023265.1 Mesorhizobium sp. M1A.F.Ca.IN.020.06.1.1 | reverse complement strand
TCTCGGCGCAGTCGCCGCCCTGGAGCAGGAAGGCCTCGCCGGCGGCGACCGCCGCCAGTTGCTTCTTCAGCTTGCGCGCTTCACCGGCAAACACCAGCGGCGGATAGGTGGTGAGCCGGGCTTCCGTGGCCTCCAGCGCCGCAAGGTCCGGATAGGCCGGAACCTGCTTGATCGGCTTTGCTCTCCACGAATTCGGCGACCATTTTGTCATCGCTGCACCCAAAACTCTTCAGAGCAATTCCAGGAAAACTGTGAACGGTTTCCGTCCGGAATTGCGTCAAAACAAACTGGCGAGCGGTCTCGCTCGCCATTCCCACCCCAATCAGAGGTCGCGGCTCCTTACACGAAGCCGATTTTCTATTCTAGCCGGGAATTTCAGCAGTGGCGAATGCCTTGAACTGCTCGGATGCCGGTCTGGAGCCGTCAGGCAGCTTTGTCGACCAGCCGCGCCAATTGAGTCATGACAACAGCCGAGCCGGCCAGCCGCTTCTCGGCATTCGGCCAGTCACGCATGAAGACGACGCTGTGGTCGGC
>NZ_RZSR01000173.1:0-8299 GCF_004023265.1 Mesorhizobium sp. M1A.F.Ca.IN.020.06.1.1 | reverse complement strand
GTTTTGTCCCCCCTTCTGTCCCCCCTGAAATCAGGGTCGAAGCGCTGTCATTCGGCACCTACTACGTCGCGGTGTTCCGGCGGGACGGCCAGCCCGACGAGACCCTCGACGGACCGGACGGAAAGCCGCTGCGGTTCGGGAGCGCGTCGGAGGCGATCCGAGCCGGCAAGGCGAAGCTGGTGCCCGAGGCGAAGGCGCTGGCGGCTGCCTCGAAGACCTTCAAGGCTGATCGGCGCCGAGAGATTGACGACGAGCGCGAGCGCGTTTTCGCTAATTTCCGAGGCGCCGATGGTTGATCCGCGCGTCGTGGCTCTCTGTGCTGAATTTGGCGTGCATATCATTGGGAAAGGGAAATACCCTGGGCCAGGCGAGACGCGCGCCGTGGCGACGCTTTCCAAGATCATCAGCCGCCACGGAATCGAGCACGCCCGCTTCGTGATGACGACGCTGGCCGAGACCGAAAACAACAAAAGCTCGCTCGACGCCGCTGCCTTCGGCGCCGCGTCGGATCTGATCCGCGCGAAGCCTGACTGGGCTGATGACGTGAGCAAATGGCTTGCGGTCTGGGATGCCTGCCCGGTCGGCGAGCTGCAGGCGCTGGCATACGAGCTCCGCGGCAAGGTTTCGATGCGCGGCGCCCTCGCCGGCCTGATCTATGAGCGCTTGTGGCGAGCTTTCGGGCCAAGATCGAGGCAGATGGACATGCTGGACGACCGGCGACCGGAGTGGAGGCGAGAATGACCATCGGCGAACTCATCTCAATAGCGCGCGAGTGCAAAGGATGGACGCTGCGAGACCTTGAGAAGGCTAGCGGCGTGTCCAATCCACTCATCTCCCAGATCGAAACCGGTAAGGTCCGTGACCCCGGCTTTACGACGGTCGTTCGCTTGATGGATGCGCTCGGCCTGAGCCTAGAGCGCGCTGCAAAGGCCGAGCGCGATAGGCTCTCCGTTCTGCGCAGAGCCGGCGTCTGGAAGCCGGAGAAGCCCTGCGAACACTGCAACGGCACGGGCGCCCAGCACGGTGTCATGGATGGCGGCCCTGCATGCGGCTATTGCGGCGGCACTGGCAAAATTGCCGCGGAAGAGAGTGGCGTATGAATTTCCGCGAAATCCAAGACCGGCTGATTGGCGCCGAAACAATCATGCGGGAATTGTCCGAAGGTCGTGTCGGGCCAGCACCGCTGCGCGCCCAACAGCTGCCCTATATCCACACCCGCACCGATATGAACGGCTGGGGGAAGCGGCCGGGCGAAACCGATAAGCTCCGAAAAGAAGATGGCGACGCCCACGCAATATTCCGCCGGGAATTCTGGGAGCAATTCCAGCCCGACCCCTCGCCGGCCGAGGTTTCGCGCGCCATCGCGGAAAAGGACTGGATCCTGCTCGTCGACAACGAAGCGGAGCGCCGCGCGCTGCAGGCATGGGTTCGCGCACAAGCCGGTGGACAGACGTTTGCGCGCTGGTGCAAAAGAATTGAAAATATCCATCCCGAAACGGGGCGACGGCGCAAAAATCGCGCCATTGAGAAGATTCTCGCGCAATTATCCAGCAAATCGAATTTGCATGACGAAATTGCTGGAAAACCCCTGTTGCCCGTTGGCCCCGAAATCGCGGATATTTCTGCCACAATCCCCGATGGCGTGAGCGGAAGAGAAACGGGCCCGAACTCCTGGGCCGCCGATGAGGCGTTCCAGCCGATTTCCTACGCCAGGATCGAAGGCACCAAGCGCGTCGAGGTCGAAGGGGATTTCTCTTGGAGCCAAAAACGCAACGAGTTGCGGCGCCTGCGTGAGGCGCGGCGCAAGAAAAAGATGGCCGCCCAAGCGAGGTGACCGATGAAGCGCCGTCTCGAAGAGCCTCGGGATTACGATCCCTACAATCCGCGTCGCTTCGAGACTTCGGCGGAGCGCCACAAGCGCGAGCGCAAAGAGGAAATGGACGACTACCAGCGCCGCTGTGATGAACGGCGAAAGGAGCGTCTCGCCTCGTTTCTCGATTGAAATCGGCTCCAAAGCCATTTCCTGTCAAGGGGACAAGTCGGGGGACACGAGGGTACAAAAGGGACAAAACCGCGAAAAAAGTTCAATAAAATCAACGAAGCGAGGGGACAAATAAAAAGTGATCGTTTGTCCCCCTTGCCCGAATCCGATTTTTCGCCACCCTGCACCCATCCTCGCGCGCGCCCCAGAGCCAACCCCTTCATAGGGCTCTGCGCCAACCCCTTCATAGGGCTCTGCCCGATGTGGCGAGCGTCCAGCGAGCTTGCCACCCTTCGTAGAGCACAGACCTCTCTAGGTTAGCGCTAAGGAAAAAGCGCTCGCTTTCGCTCGCTTCATCCAAGGCCTCTTCCATAAATCGCCAACCTCAACCGTCGCGCTGATGCTATGCGCGCCAAGGAGCACAGTCCGATGTCCCTCTTCTCCGCCATCGCCCCGGAAGTGCAGCGCCTCAAAGCTGCCTTCGCAGGAAAAGCCGCCAGCGACGCCCAGACACAGCAGCTTGAAGCCGAACTTGCCAGCACCAAGGCCGAACTCTCCCTCGCCCAGGCGTCCCTCGCCACCGCCGAAGCGACCGAGGCTGACCTCACCGCCAAGCTGAAGGCCGCCAATGACGCGCTCGCCGCGGCCGTTCCGCAGGCTGCTGAGCCGGCGCCGGCTGCCTAGAAAATAATCAAAGGCGAAAATTATGCGTGGTGGGGCTCGAAAGGGCGCCGGCCGGCCGAGGGGAGCGGCGACCAAGAAAACCCGTGCGATAGCCGATCGCGAGAGCAAGAAGGGCATCACGCCGCTCGAGGTGATGCTCACCGCGATGCGTGAGCATGCCGCAAAAAAGAACTGGGACGCCGCGGCATCGTTCGCCAAAGACGCGGCGCCGTACATGCACGCCAAGCTGCAGGCGGTGCAGCATTCCGGCCCGGCCGGCGGCCCGATCCCGATTGACCTAACCAATCTCGGTCCCGATGACCTCCAGCGCCTCGAAGCTCTCTTCGGTAACCTTGCCGGTCTCGCCGGCGATGATGCTGAAGCTGATACGTGAGGAAAAGGCGCGTCGGGCTGAGATTGCGGAACGGGAAAGGGTAGCGGAGCGCGCGGAGCAGATCCGTGCAAATTGCGGCTCGCTCATGGGCTTCATTCGTGAGGCCTGGCATGTGCTGGAGCCAGCGACCAAGCTCGAGGAAGGCTGGGCGCTCGATGCGGTGTGCGAGCATTTCGAGGCGATCACACTCGGTGACATCAATCGCCTTCTCGTGAACGTGCCACCGGGCTTCATGAAATCGCTGGTCGGCGACGTCTTCTGGCCGGCCTGGGAATGGACCATGTTTCCGCATCTGCGGTACGTGGCTTTCTCCTATGCCGCCACGCTGACCTATCGCGACAACGGCCGCTTTCGCGATCTGCTGATCAGTCCCTGGTACCAGCAGATATTCGGGCACGTCTTCGAGCTTCGCAAAAAGGGCGAGGAGCGCGTCACCAACAACAAGATGGGGTTCAAGTTCGCCTCGTCGGTCGAAGGCGTTGGCACCGGCGAGCGTGGCGATCGCGTCATCCTTGACGATCCGCACAACGTGAAGGAGGCGGAATCGGACCTGGTGCGCAAGGAGACGGTGCGCTGGGTTCGCGAAGGCATGTCGAACCGTCTCAACGACATGGAGAAGTCGGCGATCGCCGTCATCATGCAGCGCGTGCATGAGGATGACGTCTCGGGCGCGCTGATCGAACTTGGCGAGTATGAGCACCTGATGATCCCGATGGAATGGGATGGTCGGCGATATCACACCTCGATCGGCTGGACGGATCCGCGTGATGACGACGGCGAGCTCGCCTGGCCGGAGCGTTTCTCGCGCCGCGTCGTCGAGAACTTCAAGAGCGTGCTCGGCCCATATGGCTATGCCGGACAGTATCAACAGGCGCCGACACCTCGCGGTGGCGGTATCTTCAAGCGCGATTGGTGGCAGCTCTGGGGCAACCCCGATGATCCACAGGATCCGGAGTTCAAGAAGTTCCCGGCGTGCGAATACATCATCGCCTCGCTCGACACCGCTTATACCGAAAAGCAGGAGAACGACTATTCCGCTTTGACGGTCTGGGGCGTCTGGAAGGATCGCAATGGACTCCCGCGCGCCATCCTGATGAGCGCCTGGCGCGACAGGCTGGCGCTGCACGACCTGGTGGAGCGTGTCGCGGCATCGTGCCGGCGCTTCAAGGTCGACAGGCTGCTGATCGAATCGAAGGCGGCCGGCATCTCGACGGCGCAGGAGATCAGGCGGCTGCATTCGAATGAGGGCTACGGCGTCCAGCTGCTCGATCCGAAGGGCGGCGACAAGGTGGCCCGCGCCTACGCGGTGCAGCACCTGTTTTCGGACGGGATGGTCTTCGCGCCCGACCGGGATTGGTCGGACATGGTGATCACGGAAATGGGGTCGTTCCCGCGGGCGCCGCATGACGACCTCGTCGACAGCGCGGTGCAGGCGCTGAAGCATCTGCGCGATGTCGGGCTGCTGATCCACGGCGCCGAGATGGCGCAGGAAATCGAAGAAGAAATGATGCACAAGCCGCATCGAACGCAACCGCTTTATCCGGTGTGAGGTGATAAATGCCAAAATCCGCCACTGATCTGAACGATATCCCTTCGCTTAAGTTGGCCGCTAAGCAGTGGGAAGAGGTGGAAAACCTAGCTCTCTCCGAAGGAGATACTGTCCACGCTAACGTTTGTGCGGTCGAGGCACAGCTTTGCTTGCAAAAAGTCCGGGTTCTCAAATTTGATGAGGGGATTAGGCTCTCAGAGATGAGACTAAGTCTTTTGACCCGCCCGGCCACCTTGGCGCCCGGCCTTGACGCCGGCATTCCGGTTGGCTGATGCCAATCCCGTTCTCGCGGTCGATCACGTACCGCCAGATCGACGCCACCACCTGGGGCGCGTTCGTCGGGTTCGAGTGCATCGCCACCGGGCCGACAGAGCAGGCGTGCAGAGATCTCGTCGCCAGCAGGCATAGGTAATCAATGGCAAATTCGCTTCCATATGACCCGTCAGATGTGGCGCAAGATCTCAGCCAGCCACTGACGCCAATCGCATCGACGCTGCAACCGACCGGTCGGCTCCGTTGGCGCAACGGCGTGCTGGAGCAGGAATTCAACATGCGCCACTTCAACCCGAGCGGTCTGGTATCGCATTTTTCTACCGACTGGCGTCCGGTTCCGACCGAAGAATAGGCACCCATGGCATCGCCGAAACGAGACGCATTGCCAGCGGTGGCGATGCCCAGCGGGCTATTGGCGCCGTCTGCGCTGCGCGCGTCGGAGCCGCCGCCGCCTTCGCTGCTCGACGGTCTCCACATCGACATCCAGACCGATGGCCTGACCGATGGCGCTGTGATCGATCCCGCGACCGGCGCCGCCATGATCGAAATGGACGACGGCGGCGTCATCGTTGACTTCAGCCCGGCCGCTGCGACCGACAAGGCCTCGAAGTTCAACGACAACCTGGCGGAGAAGATCGAACAGGCCGAGCTCGACCGCATCTCGGCGGAACTGCGGCTCGGCATTCAGGAGGACGACCGCTCCCGCTCGGACTGGCTGGACACGCGCGCAAAAGGCATCCGGCTGCTCGGGCTGAAGGTCGAGGACCCGAAGTCCAGTGTCGATTCCTCGGTCGCGCTCGAAGGCATGTCGACGGTCCGCCATCCGCTGCTGCTCGAGGCGGTGCTGCGCTTCCAAGCGAATGCCCGCGGTGAACTCTTGCCGGCCGCCGGCCCGATCAAAGTCGGGGATAAAATCCTTGAGACCGGCGATGATGACGAGCTGGCCGAAAGCCTCGAAAGCGACCTCAACTATTATCTGACGACGACGGCGTCGGAATATTATCCGGACACCGACCGGCTGCTGTTCTACGTCGGCTTCGGCGGTTGCGGCTTCAAGAAGGTCTACAACTGCCCGATCAGGCAGCGTCCAGTGTCGGAATCGGTCGACGCCAAGGATCTCATCGTCTCCGATGCCGCGACCGACATGCGCAACTCTCGCCGTGTCACGCATCAGATCCAGATGAAGCCGTCGACGCTGCGCCGCATGCAGCTGGCCGGCGCCTATCGCGATATCCAGCTCGGCACGCCCAATCCGGCGATGCCGAACGCCGTCGACCAGGAGATCGCCAGCACGCAAGGCATCGATCCGATCTCGGCGATCCGCGAGGATGACCGCGATTTCACGATCTACGAGTGCTATTGCGAGCTCAACATCAAGGGGTACGAGGACAAGAAGCGCGGCCAGGCCACCGGGCTGGCTCTGCCGTACCGCGTCGTCATCGACAAGGACAGCACGCGCATCCTCGAGGTGCGCCGCAACTGGGCGGAAGACGACGACGCCAAGCTGCCCAAGGTGCCGTTCGTCAAATACCCATTCGTGCCGGGCCTCGGCTTCTACGATATCGGCCTGGTGCACATCCTGGGCAACACGACCAATGCGCTGACCGCCGCATGGCGCGAGATGCTGGATGCCGGCATGTTCGCGAACTTCCCGGGCTTCCTCTATTCGAAGCTCGGCGGCCGGCAGAACACCAACGAGTTTCGCATCCCGCCCGGCGGTGGGGCGCCCATCGAGACGAATGGGCGGCCGATCGGTGAGGCAGTGATGCCGCTGCCGTACAAGGATGTCAGCCCGGCGTTCGCTACCCTCGTCGACAACGTCGCCCAAACCGGCCAGCGCGTCGGCGGCACCGCCGAAATCCAGATCGGCGAAGGCAGGCAGGATGCGCCGGTTGGCACCACGCTGGCGCTGATCGAGCAGGCGACAAAGATCATGGACGCCGTGCACAAGCGGCTCCACGCCGCCCAGGCGGAAGAGTTCCAGATGCTGAAAGAATGCTTCCGGCAGAACCCGGATGCATTCGTGCGCTCGGTCAAGGGCACGCTCAAGTGGGATGCCAACAAATTCGTGCAGGCGCTGGAAGACGCCTCGCTGGTGCCTCAGGCGGACCCGAACACGCCGAGCCACATGCACCGGCTGATGAAGGCGATGGCGCTGAAGCAGCTGCAGGGTGCCTCGCCGCAGCTCTACAACGCCCGCGCCGTCGACGAACGCGTGCTGCATATGATCGGGATGGATGACGCGGAAACGCTGATGGTGCCGGCGAACCAGCCGCCGCCGCCCAATCCCGAGATTATGAAGGGGATGGCCGAACTGTCGCTGAAGGCGAAGGCGCAGCAGGCCGATGCCGCCAACGACCAGGCGTTGACCCAGATGAAGGGCCAAGAGATCGCGGCCAAGGTGCAGGAGTCGAAGGCGCGGACCGAAATGGAGGCGCGCGACCTCGCCGTGAAGCAGCAGATGCAGCTGCGGGAAAGCCAGGATCAACACGAGGATCGCGTGTCGCGCGAGCGCATCGCTGCCATGGGCGTCGTGTCCGACATCATCAACCATCCGACCGAGCAGGGCGTTGCCGGTGCGGCGGCGCAGAAGTTCGGGGCGCTCCCCGGTTCCAACTAGGAAGGATCAGGCAATGGCAAACGAGATGCGCCGTGAGGCCGACAAGAGCCGCGCGGAGAAAATGCGCAGCATGAAGGTCACGACGGCCGACCTGGATACGGATCAGGGCGCCGGCCATGTGCTGCCGGGTCCCGGTGGCGCTCTGGGCGAGGCCTCGGGCGAGCCTGCCAAGGGCTATAAGCGCGGCGGCCGTGTCGCGAAGAAGGACGGCGGCTGCGTTGAGGGCGGCGAGACAAAGGCCCGGCGCGATCGGGGCAAGTTCGCCAACGGCGGCAATGTCGGCAAGCCGAAGAAGGGCGGCACCACGGTTAACGTGATCGTGGCGAGCGGCCCGAAGAACCCGATGCCGGCGCCCGGTGCGGTGCCTCCGCGCGGCCCTGCTCCGATGCCGGCTCCGGCCGGCGCTATGCCGCCCGCTCCGCCGGCTGGCCCCGCTGCGCCGCCTCCCGGCTTGCCGATGCGCAAGAATGGCGGCCGCGTCTACACCGCCGGCGCTGGGTCGGGCGAAGGGCGGGAGCAGAAGGTCAAGGCCTACGGCAAGAACGCCCGCGCCAAGTAATCATTATCGACATCCCACGAGAGGAAGACACATGTCGACAAACGAAGCCGAGATTGAGAAGGAAATCCAAGCCAAGGGGCTGAACGCCCCTCGCCTGACCCCGCAGATGATCGATGACCAGATCATCGGCGAGTATGTCGTCAGGGCGTCCGACGCTTTCACTGGCGCACCTAGCCATGACGCGCTGAAATGCCTGACGCTATGCGTTCTGGTGTTGAGGAACGGCTACACCGTCACCGGTGAGAGCGCTTGCGCCAGCC
>NZ_RZSR01001731.1:0-537 GCF_004023265.1 Mesorhizobium sp. M1A.F.Ca.IN.020.06.1.1 | reverse complement strand
GACCCATGGCAGCACCGGCGCGTCTTCTCGCCACGTGTGCCTTTTGACGTGAATGGCCAGCAAGGTTTCCTGCACGACATCCTCGGGGTCGACCCCGCCCTGGACGATCTTGCGCCGGACGAAGCCACGAACGAGAGCGGCTATCCGGTGAAGAAAGTCGGCGTAAGCCCTTTCGTCTCCCGCGATCGCGGCCCTGAGCAGCCGGGAAAGCTCGGCCTCGTCCTTGCCGGTCACAAGAGTTTACCCCCGATGTTCGCGTCTCGGCCCTGGTTTGTTACGTGTCCGGCGAAATAATGTCCAAGCCAAAGTACCGGAAAATCACGAAAGTTTGCGGCACGGCGACCGATTGAAGCAGGCCGGAATGTTGACTATTGTAATCAGGTATTTATAGGTGCGCCTGAGCCCGAACCCCTGTCTGCAGATTTGAGGACGATGCCCATGAAAACTGCCTTTTCCACTCTTGCCGGCGCCGCCGCGCTGGCCCTCGGCCTGATTGCCGGACCGGCCATGGCGGAGGATGCAGGCATCATCGTCTAC
>NZ_RZSR01001730.1:0-538 GCF_004023265.1 Mesorhizobium sp. M1A.F.Ca.IN.020.06.1.1 | reverse complement strand
AGGCCGGCGGCGGCAAAGGCTATATGCCCGTCGACCACTCAGGCGCCATCGACAAGAGTGGCGGGGCACTTGCCGCTGCGCTGCGCTGCCATTGGCTGCCGAAGGTCACCGCGGGCTGGTTCTTCCGGGCGGAGTCCTTTTACTCCGTGGCTCGTTATCTTGACCAGGCGGCGCTGGAGTCTGGCGGAGCGCCGCCGGACTTCCTGTCATGGTCGCATGGCGAAGGGTTCATCCGCTTCTTCGAGGAACGCTGCCGACGACAGGGCATCTACATCCTCGACGAGCCCGAAAGCGCGCTCTCGCCGACGCGCCAGATCGAGTTGCTGAAGCTGCTTCAGCGCATGGAGCGGTCCGGCACCGCGCAGGTGATCATGGCGACGCACTCGCCGTTGCTGATGGCCTGCCCGAACGCGCGGCTCTTCCGCATCAGCCGCTTCGGCCTCGATCTGATTGATTTTCAGGACACCGATCATTTTCGCATGATGCGTGACTTCTGCAGCGATCCGGCTGCCTTTCTCGCCGATGCGCTGTATGAGGA
>NZ_RZSR01001729.1:0-540 GCF_004023265.1 Mesorhizobium sp. M1A.F.Ca.IN.020.06.1.1 | reverse complement strand
GGCGCACACCCTTGCCTCGCGCCATTTCCGGGATTTCAGACAGCGGGAAGATCAGCATCTTGCGATTCTCGCCGACGATGGCGAGATGGTCGCCGGCAACCGGAATGCAGCGTTTGGCCTCGTCCGGCGCCTTGACGTTCATCACCTGCTTGCCCTTGCGGGTGTTGGCGATCACCTCTTCCTCGGAGACGACGAAGCCGTTGGCGTCGTATGAGACCAGAAGCAGCCTGCGCTTCGGGTCGTGCACAAAGGCGGTGACGATGTCCTGGTCGTTTTCCATGTCGACGATGATGCGGATCGGCTCGCCATGGCCGCGCCCGCCCGGCAGCCGGTCGGCGCCGATGGTGTAGAACTTGCCGCCGGTGGTGAAGACCAGGATCTTGTCGGTCGTCTGCGCGTGGAAGGCGAGCTTCAGGCTGTCGCCTTCCTTGAAGGCAAGCTGCGAATAGTCGGTCAGGTGACCCTTCATCGCGCGGAGCCAGCCCTTTTCCGAAACCACGACGGTGACAGGCTCGCGCTCGATCATGGCGTGCGCGATAT
>NZ_RZSR01001728.1:0-541 GCF_004023265.1 Mesorhizobium sp. M1A.F.Ca.IN.020.06.1.1 | reverse complement strand
GGCTGCGGCTGCTCGCCAGAGGGGCGGCGGATTCGGCGTTTCAACCTGCCGACGAGCTGCCGGACCTAAGCGCGGAGCGGATGGCTGAGAGCAGGGATGCCGGCGTGTAGGGCTTTACCAGCCAGCCCAGCGGCTCCGCTGGCGCTGCCCGGGCGCGGACGTCGGAATCGGAATGCGCCGTCGCAAAAACCGACCGCAAACCGTAAATTCGAAACAACTCCAGGGCAGTTTGAATTCCATCCATGGCCCCGGACAGCCGGATATCCATCACAACCAGATCAGGCCGGTCCGCAGCTGCGCTATCGAGCGCTTCCTCGCCCGAGCCAACGACCACGACCTCGAAACCGGCCGCGGTCAGAGTGCTCTCCATCTCGAGGGAGATGAGAAAATCGTCCTCGACGACCAAGATCCGCGTGGGCAATGCGGCGGCCACAGGTTCGGCCGACGCGGCTTTCGTTGGGATTGGCCGACGGCGTCCGTGTGGGGCAGCAAGCTCGGTCATCGAGAGCCATCCAGGAACTGAAGAAGAGCCGGCAAGAAC
>NZ_RZSR01001727.1:0-542 GCF_004023265.1 Mesorhizobium sp. M1A.F.Ca.IN.020.06.1.1 | reverse complement strand
CTCGGTCACCGGCAACCGCGTCGCCCATACCGCAAACATCGACCGCATCGCCGCGCGCGGCGCAACCTTCCATCGGCATTTCACGCCTAACCAGATTTGCTCGCCAAGCCGAGCGACCATGGCAACAGGGCTCTATCCACGCCATCACGGATTGTGGCGCAACGGCGTGGCGCTCGACGGTCGGCTCCCTAATCTGTGGCAGGCGCTGTCGCTTGCCGGATACGCCACAAAAGGCGTCGGAAAGCTGCACTTTCAGCCACTGCTCGCGCCCGTCGAACGCGACATGCCGGAATCGCTTGCCTATTGGGAAAGGCCGGGCTGCGAGGACTGGCACGGTCCCTATTTCGGCTTCGATGCCGTCGACCTCGTCATGGGCGAAGCCAACGAAGCCACTCGCGCCGGCCACTACGCCGCCTGGCTCAAGCGCAACCACCCCGAAGTGGTGGACCTCTACGAGCCCGACGCCAACCCCGACAGCCGGGCACAGGATCTGAACGAAGTCTGGAAAAGCGCGGTGCCGCCCGAGTTGCACTACACCAGTT
>NZ_RZSR01001726.1:0-543 GCF_004023265.1 Mesorhizobium sp. M1A.F.Ca.IN.020.06.1.1 | reverse complement strand
CAACAATCGTTCTTTGCGGCGGGAGGATTCGACCCGTGGAACACATCGCCGCCTTGCTCCTCGTCATTGGCTGCTCGGACACCATGACCGATTGCCGCGAATTGTCGGTGCCGGTCAGCGTCTTCGAGACTTTCGAGGCCTGCATCGCCGAACGGCCGTTTGCGTTGGGCGACCTGCAGGGGCGCACGCCGCGTGTCATGGGCGAGTGCCTTGCCGTCGATCCGGCACTTGAAGACGACTACGATCAACTGCTGTGGACCGTGCGTCCCGACGGCAGGCTCATCGCGTCGCTGGAAACTTCCGGCGCGCTTGTCGCGTCAAACGGCGCACGCCCGTAAGACACTCTCTTCAGCAATAACAAGATCGGGCAGGCAAAGCCCGTTTTTTCGTGCTAAACGGCGGTTGGCACTGCCAAAAGTGAGGACAAAAGCGAGGAGCTATTTATGCGGAAAATGATCATTGCCATGGTTGCCGTGGTCGCCGTCAGCGGCTGCACCACGACCGAGCAGGATGTCGTCGGGGGCGGCTTGATCGGCGCCGGCG
>NZ_RZSR01001725.1:0-544 GCF_004023265.1 Mesorhizobium sp. M1A.F.Ca.IN.020.06.1.1 | reverse complement strand
CAGCGTGAACAACGGGCTGTAGGTCTGGCCGGCTTCGATCTTGATCTTCTGCTCGCTCCTTGCCTCGTCGGCGCGACCGACGACAATGTAATCGCCCGGCTCGAGATTGATCTTGAGCTCGCCATACTCGGTCATGACCTGATCGCCGCGCGAGCCGCCGGACTTGGCCTTGTAGATCTCCCAGGCATTGCCGTCGGTGATGGCATCGCCGCCTTCAGCCATGACGACGCTCGGCGTGAAGTTGAATTCAGGCTTGGCGGGTTCGGGTGCAGGCGCCGGGGCCGGAGCAGGCTCTGGCGCGGGCGCCGGCGCCGCGACGGTCTCGACCAGCGCTTGCTGCAATGCCTTCTCGTCGGAGGCCTGGATGTATTTTCCGCCGGTGTTCTCGGCGAGGCAGGCGATCTGCCTGCCTTCGTCGGCGGTCAGGCCGAAGCCGACTACGTCGGCGGTGAAGTCGACGCCGGTCTCCTTCAGCTCCTTGCCGAGCGCGCACGGATCGCCACCGCAGGTCTCAAGACCGTCGGTGATGAGAACGACCGTGGCC
>NZ_RZSR01001724.1:0-545 GCF_004023265.1 Mesorhizobium sp. M1A.F.Ca.IN.020.06.1.1 | reverse complement strand
TGGTCGAACAGGCGCTCAGGCGATCAGGCGAAGGTCCGTTCGTCGCCAATGACTGCGACCTCTCGCCTGAAAACGGGGCAAAGGCCGGCGCCATCTGGCTGCTCACCGGCCCGAACATGGGCGGCAAGTCGACCTTCCTGAGGCAGAACGCGCTGATCGCCATCCTTGCCCAGACCGGCTCCTTCGTGCCGGCCGAAAGCGCCCATATCGGTGTCGTCGACCGGCTGTTCTCGCGCGTCGGCGCCTCGGACGATCTCGCGCGCGGCCGCTCGACCTTCATGGTCGAGATGGTCGAGACCGCGGCGATCCTGAACCAGGCGGGGGAGCGGGCACTGGTCATCCTTGACGAGATCGGCCGCGGCACCGCGACCTTCGACGGTCTGTCGATCGCCTGGGCGGCGGTCGAATATCTGCATGAGAAGAACCGTTGTCGTGCGATCTTCGCCACGCATTTCCACGAGATGACGGCGCTGGCCGGCAAGCTTTCGCGGCTCTCCAACGTCACCATGCGGGTCAAGGAATGGGAAGGCGACGTCGTCTTCCTG
>NZ_RZSR01001723.1:0-545 GCF_004023265.1 Mesorhizobium sp. M1A.F.Ca.IN.020.06.1.1 | reverse complement strand
CGAATGGGCGTCCGACCCGAACCTTGCCATTCCGGTGATCACGGCGGCTCTGCTCAACCACCCCGACGTCAAGGCGGTCGGCTATCCCGGCGGACAGATGCTAGGCAACGTCGCCACCTATATGCAGGCGGCGGGACGCAAGCCCGGCGACATCTTCAACTTCGGCTTCGACACCAGCCCGCAGATCGTCGAAGGCTTCAAGGGCGGCTGGGTGCAGCTGACGGCCGACCAGCAGCCTTTCCTGCAGGGCTATCTGCCGATCTTGAGCCTTTGCCAGCAGGTGGTGCTGGGTCTGGCGCCGATGAATGTCGATACCGGCGCCGGCTTCGTCACGCCGCAGAATTACGAGATCGTCGCCGAGCTGGCCAAGCAGGCGCTGCGTTGACCTCCCAGGCGGTCGGTCGGGGTTGGGCCCGGCCGACCGGATCGCCGGCAAGCGGCCGATAACACAATTGGAAGCGAGGATCGCATGGGCGAACGCATCATCGAACTGCGCGATATCAAGAAATCCTACGGCCAGGTCTATGCGCTGGGCGGCGTCAACC
>NZ_RZSR01001722.1:0-547 GCF_004023265.1 Mesorhizobium sp. M1A.F.Ca.IN.020.06.1.1 | reverse complement strand
ATTTTCTGCAGAAGTTTATTCGATCGCACGATCAGGTTCGCCAAGCGAATGGAGAGCCGGTTTCCAGCAAACAGCCGACGAAGGCGGCCGCAGCGATTTATGAGCAATGGCGGCCGCAGCTTTCCGGGCGGGAGCGCCGCAATGCCTATCACCTGCTTTTCTCTGCCCGGGCTGGTACGGACGCGCAAGCCATCGTGGCAGCTGCCCGTGCGGTGCTCGAGGAGCGCGCGCCGGGACACAAATTCGTGCTCGCACATCATGCGGAGACGAAGCACGTCCATATCCATGTCATGGTGCAGGCGCGCTCGGCCGACGGTGAGCGGCTGACATTCTACAAGGCGGATCTCCATGCCTGGCGGGAAGCCTACGCGGAGAAGGCGCGCGAACACGGCATCGCGATGGTCGCAACCCGCCGCTACGATCACGCGATGAGCCGACCGTACACAAAGGAACATGCAGGCGCCTACAAGCGCGCAAAGAACGACCCGCGCTACCCGGTCAGTGACAAGACGGTCGCGCGCGTGGAGGATAAGCAGCAGCGTCGAAT